>CAYZKX010000050.1:0-11598 GCA_964479055.1 uncultured Flavobacteriaceae bacterium | reverse complement strand
GATCCACATATTAAAGGCTGGCCAAATTTATTACCAAAATCTGAAGCACCATTACTGGCTTTTATTAGAATATCCATGGGTGTTTGATACAACCAATCTCGTTCATCAAAAGCATGTTCCCATGTTCTTTGAGGCTCTAAACGTGAATATGAAGTCATATAAACTGCAGTCCCTGCAAGTGGAATGGCACCTTTTCCACCAGCCAATCGGTCTCTAATTTCACCTCCAGAACCAGTTGCAGCACCATTAAAAGGCTCTACCGTTGCTGGAAAATTATGAGTTTCAGCTTTTAGAGAAATCACCGATTCAAAATCTTCAGTGGTATAAAAATCTGGGATATCATGACGTTTCGGTGCGAATTGTTCAACTACAGGACCTTTTATAAACGCAACATTATCCTTATAGGCCGAAACAATATCGTTGGGGTTTTGCTTTGAGGTTTCTTTAATTAGGCTGAATAGCGATTGTGGTTGCTCTTCACCATCTATAACAAAGGTACCATTAAAGATCTTATGTCTACAGTGCTCCGAATTGATTTGAGAAAAACCAAACACTTCCGAATCCGTTAAAGGTCTTTTTAAACGTTTTGATACACCTTCCAAATATTCGATTTCTTCACTACTTAGGGCTAATCCTTCTTTTTGGTTATAATCGGCGATATCCTTAATATCCAAAACAGGCTCAGGTTCTATATTTATGGTATAGCTGTCCTGATCTAAACCATCGTATTTTTGGGAGACCATAGGGTCAAAGTCAGCATGGTCCTTATTGACACTTATAAATTCTTCGATTCGGGATACACCTTCAATCCCCATATTCTGTGTTATCTCTACTGCATTGGTGCTCCAGGGTGATATCATGGCTGCTCTTGGACCAACAAAAAAAGCATCTAGTGATGCTTGCTTAATTTGAGGTTGGTTGCCAAATAACCATGTCAATTTTGAGATGTCTACGTGTGATAATTCTTTTGTCGTTTTAACAGCATAAATTTTGCTGTCTGCGTTTCCAAAGAAAAGGATCATTGAGGTATGCTTTTTAAAAAAGCAAAGTTAACTTTTTTAATGCTATTATAGTATGAAAATCAAAGGCGATTTTTAGAGTTATTCACTAGGTTTTTCACATTTAAAAATAGGAGTGCAGGATTCTCAAAACGGGATTGTAGTATGACGACCCAAAAAGATTTAAATGTACCAACAAATAATACAATTGGTATATTTGAATGCGGTCATCAAAGCCATTAGATTTTGGAATTATGTTGTGATAGGCCGAATAAAATGCTTCACCAAAATTTCCAAAAAGCATACTCATAGCCAGATCCACTTCATGATGACCATAGTATACTGATGGATCTACTAAATAAGGTATGTCGTTTTCGGAAATCAGGAAATTTCCACTCCATAGATCTCCATGGAGAAGCGCTGGTTTGATATCAAAGAACAAAGAATCACATAAGGCAAGCATTGCATTTTCAGAAGGAATGTCTTCACTGCCTATTCTTCCATTAGAGCGCGCCAGTTGTAGTTGTGGTAATAGACGTTCTATAGTGAAGAATGTAGACCATTTTTCATGCTTTTTATTGCATTGATTTAAACTACCAATAAAATTATTACTTGAAAACCCAAAATCTTGAGAGGTACATTGATGCAAACTTGCTAAATCTTTAGCAAAACTAACCATGTTAGAAGGGCTGGGTTGCTTAGGTAAAATATACTCGAGTATTAGATAAGAATTGTCTTCATATTGTCCACAATTGAAGATCTTAGGTGTTTGAATAGTATGTGTACCGGCAATAGTTTCAAGGCCTTCTTTTTCAGCTTCAAAAAGTGCCAAGCCCTTGTTAGATGAATTGCATTTTAGAAAGTAGTTTTGATTTGATTTCACTAAATAGGCTTGGGAGATATCGCCTCCTGTAACCGGTACAATATCAATAATTTTAGCCTTAATTATCGATTCTAAATATGATTTAAATCGATCACCAATCATGTTGGATAAATCTATTTACTGCTTGATAAACTTTTTGGTAATGGTTCCTTGATCAGAACGCAATTTTAATATGTAAACACCACTTGTAAATGAAGATACGTTAATATCATTGGTATTAGGACCTACCGTTGTAGCATAAATTTGTTTTCCTAAAACGTCATAGAATTCTACTTCTAGATTTGTTGTAGTATTAACAAAAAGAGTGTTGCCCGAAACTGGATTAGGATACAATGAGATTTGTATTGGTGCAATAAATTCACTTATTGAAAGCGCCTCTTGCCATATATCTTCCACATATTGTGGATTATCAATAAATGGATTGCGATTATCCTGATGGGCAAATATAGCTTCATTACGTTGTGTTTCTTTTGCACTTACAGGATCATTTATATGCCAGTTGTAGAGCATTTCTAAGGCCCATTGTTCAAATACTTTATTAGATGAACCATCCAACATGCTATCTCCATCGGTATCATTGGCCTCCCATGAAGCAATGTCATCTTGGTAACGCACTGCAATATAGAATATTCCTCGCGCAAGATCTCCTTTAAATTCGTCGGCTGGTTCAAAAACATTGCCAGTTGGTCCAGCTATACTACTGCTGCCTATTTGAGATCCATTTAATGAAGTGTAGGTTGCTGAAGCCACTTCTCCAAAAGCAAGGTTACCACGTTCTGCATTTACCTTTTTATCCGACGGAATAACATGAAATGGATCGTTAAAAATGGGATGACCACTATCGTCACCAAACCAGCTTCGAGGAAATGAATGTTCCCTGTTAAATTTATCACATTCAGTTGATCCACCAGTCCCAGTATCCTGATCAACAACAAAGGTGAAATCACAGTCGCTGTACATTTCCCATACTTTACCATCACCTCTAACATCGGATGTTTCATAAAGTGTCCATAAATCGCTATAGGTTACGGTAATATCATGGAATGGTTGACCGTTACTGTCATCGTCGGCATCAATTATGGTTTCCAGCGCATTCTTTAAGGCATAACCTGAAAGTCCATTGGCATCATCATAATAGCCCGCAGGAGGTTGGGCGTAACTGCATAATGAGACCAATAGTAAAACAATGTAAAAATTTTTCATTTAGCTAATTAATTGATTCGTTGTAATAGCGCCATGTAGAACCCATCATAGCCTGATTGATGAGCCAGGATTTTCTTGTCTTTAACAAATTTAAATTTTTTTCCTGTTTCTGAAGCTAAGAAGTTTTGAATTTGTTCCTGATTTTCAGATGGTAATATCGAACATGTTGCATAAACCAGTTTGCCCTCTGGCTTAACCATTTTAGAGTAGTGTTGTAATATTTTTTGCTGCGTTTGCTTGATAGAATTTATAAATTCCATATTTAATTTCCATTTGTCATCAGGATTTCTTCGCAATACACCCAGTCCAGAGCAAGGGGCATCAATAAGAACGCGATCCGCCTTATCATACAGCTTTTTTATTGGCTTGGTTGAATCAATGCAACGCGTTTCAATATTATGTGCTCCATTACGACGTGCCCGAATTTTTAGCTTTTTAAGTTTGCTTTCGTATATATCCATGGCAATGATCTGTCCTTTATTTTGAGTTAAGGCTGCTAAGTGCAAAGTTTTTCCACCTGCGCCAGCACAAGTATCTACAATTTTCATGCCTGGTTTAACATCTAAAAATTCAGCCACCAACTGTGAGGATGCATCCTGAACTTCAAACCAACCTTTTTTGAATGTTTCAGTCATAAATACATTACTCCGTTCACTTAGTTTTAAGGCTAAAGGATAATTTGGTATATCGTCTGCTTGAATATTTTCGGCTTCCAGACTTAGTTTGAGATCCTTTTTGGTTGTTTTTAAAGTATTGACCCTTAATATAACTTCGGCTTGCTCATTTTGTTTGTTGATTTCTTTAGTCCACAGATCTTCACCAAGTTCGTCTAACCCTAATTGATCCATCCAATCTGGAATGGACTCACGAAACTTTCTGATTTTTGATAGTTCATCAAAACGCCCTTTAATTTTGCGACGAGGTGTACCTGTAAAGTATTTCCAGTCGGGTAGATGGATGCCTTTCAATGTGGCCCAAACGGCAAACATACGCCAGAGTTCGTCTCGCTTAAAAGGTGCTTTGACCTCTGCGATTTCAGCATAAAGTCTTTTGTACCTTACAATCTCATAGGCCGTTTCTGCAATAAAACTTCTATCTCTGCTTCCCCAGCGTTTATCCCTTTTTAACAATAATGGAATCACCTTATCTGCATACAAATTTTCATTAAAGATTTGATGCAATCCATCAATAACAGCAAAGCATAGGTTTCTGTGTAAACGCATTTTGTTTATTAATAGGTTGGCAAAGGTAGGTAAATGTTTTAGTTGGTAATTAGTTGAACAAAAAAAAGAGGCCTTGGGGCCTCTTTAGAATTAGTTTTTATTATTGCGTTTTTGCGAATTATTGCGATGTTCTTTTATAATTTCCATCAATCTCCTGTTGAAGGCCTCTTCTGCCGTCTTTAATGCAATTATCTTTTGAGGAGGAATAGCATTACCCAAATCCTTAACCAGTTGTTTTTTTGCCTGATGAATATTCTCTTCAACTACCATAAATTGGTCTAGGAGATCTTGTGCTTCATCCGTAGTAAGATCACCACTTTTCATTTTTAGTCTTACTTCACGAAGATCATCACGGCGCATGGTATTCACCTTCTCTTCAAATTCATTATATATAGGCCAAAATTGCTGTGCCTCAGTTGGTGAAAGGTCCAGTCGTTCGGTAATAAACGCTACTTTTTGAGCTTTTATACGTTCGCGCATGGCTTCTCTACCTTGTCCAAATGCACTCAGCGTTATTAGCATTACGAAGGATAAAATCAATATTCTTTTCATGGTTTCTTGTTTATTGTTCAATAAAGGTTTCTAAATCGACATTGTCGATCAAATAATTTTCTAAGGTATCATCGCTTATTGTTTCTCCAATAGGATCGAAATAAATTTCGCTTAGATCAGCATCACTCAATAATGAGGTCAGTTCATAAGTACTCAACTCTTGTTCTATGATATAATTTTCAACCAATTCAGTATCCAGAACTTCAAATGAAGCATTTGGGTTTTTAAGTATCAATGTCAATACAAGTATTGCTGCGGCAGCTAATGAGGTGATATATAATATGCGTTTGGTTTTAACTAATGATATCACTTTTGTTGGCTGTTCTAGTTGCTCAAACACACGATCTTCAATAGAATCAAAATACGTATCAGGAGTATTGAAACCTGGACTGTTTACAGAATCCAGTTGCTTTTGATCTTTTATTTTCTCAAAAACAGCGTCTTCAATGCCATCAAAGTAATTATCAGGGGTTTTAAATCCAGTTTTTTCTATGTCGAACTCTTTTTTCATTTCTTATTGGACTTCTTTTCTAAACAAAAGTTTAATCATTAGTTAAATAGGCTTCTATTTTCTTTACTGCCAGATGATAGGAGGCCTTGAGTGCGCCTTCGCTGGTTTCTAAAATATCTGAAATTTCTTTGTACTTCAAGTCATCAAAATATTTCATATTAAAGACTAGCTGTTGTTTTTGAGGTAACGAAGCAATGGCCTGTTGTAATTTTAATTGGATTTCATTACCATCAAAATACACATCAGACTGTAATTTATTTACGGCTTGCATCTGCATTTCTTCAGATGTTATTTGATGTCGTTTTGCATTTGTTTTAAGATGGGTAATAGATTCATTGGTAGCAATTCTGTACATCCATGAAAAGAGCTTACTTTCACCTTTAAACTTATCTATGTTTTTATACACCTTAATAAAGGTATTCTGCAAAACATCATCACTATCGTCATGCGAAATGACTATTTTACGTATATGCCAATACAAGCGTTCCTTATAGAGTGCCATTAACTCCCTAAAAGCACTATCTCTATATTTTGAAGACTTTAGCTTGATTATTAAGTCGGTTTCGGAGTTCATGCAATTTTTGGTTTGCTTATAGGACTTTCGGAAGTAAAAATAGTTTAATGATCAATAAGATATGAACTACAATTTTATTAAGTAATTATAAAACATTGAAAAACAATAATTTACACAATAAAACATCGATTAAGTGTTAAAAAAACACGATAAAATGCACATTTTTCTTGGTTTTTATACATTTTTGATTTAGTTTTACACCAACTTAACCGACTAAGTATTACCATTTCCCCAAATGTGGTAATATGTAAGCAGAGAGAGGTGGATTTTTCCATCTCTCTCTCATTTTATGAAATGGATTGCATTTCCACCAGTTTTTTGTACATGCCATTTTGAGCAATAAGTTCATCGTGCTTTCCTTGCTCAACAATCTTGCCTTTTTGCATTACTACTATGATATCGGCGTTTTGTATGGTGGATAAACGGTGCGCGATAACAATGGAAGTACGGTTTTTCATCATGTTTTCGAGAGCTTGCTGAACTAAGCGCTCACTCTCAGTATCAAGTGCTGAGGTCGCCTCATCTAGTATCATGATTGGTGGATTTTTTAATACTGCACGAGCAATACTTAAACGTTGTTTTTGTCCTCCTGATAATTTATTACCTGAATCTCCAATATTGGTATTAATGCCTTCGGGTAATTCACTTACAAACTCCCAAGCATTGGCGATCTTAAGGGCTTCAATGATGTCATCATCGGTAGCATTCTCATTGCCTATCAAAAGATTGTTCTTTACACTATCATTAAAAAGGATAGAATCTTGTGTCACCAGTCCCAATAGTCCACGTAAAGATGACTTTGAAATGTTTTTAATGTCGACATCATCAATCGTTATTTTCCCGTCGTTCACATCGTAAAATCTCGTGACTAAATTTGCTATAGTGGATTTGCCACTGCCTGATTGACCAACCAGGGCCAGGGTTTTTCCTTTACCCACAGAAATAGAAAAATCATTAAGTACTAATTCATCTTCATATTTGAACGATACGTTTTCAAGTTTGATACCTTGAGTAAAACTATCCTTAACTATAGCATCGGCCTTATCTCTTATAGTTGATTCTGTATTTAGAATCTCAAGAACGCGTTCAGCTGCGGCATTTCCTTTTTTAACGCTATAACTGGCCTTGCTAATAGCTTTAGCAGGTGTTAAAATATTGTAGGCCAATCCCATGTATGCAATAAATGAACTTCCATCTAAAGAACCTTCTATAAGCACCATTTTGCCTCCGTACCATAACAAAATGGCGATGACTAATATCCCTAAAAACTCACTGGTAGGTGAAGCAAGATTCTGCTTATTAAGCAATCGATTGGAGTATTTATAGAAGCGTTGGGTTGAAGCTTGATACTTTTTACCAAAAATTGTTTCGGCATTAAATCCTTTGATCACCTTTAATCCGCCCAAAGTCTCTTCTAATATAGATAGAAATAGACCTTGTTCCTTTTGTACACGATCAGAGTGCTTTTTTAAACTCTTTCCAATTCGTGAAATTATAAATCCTGAAATAGGTATAAAAATAAAAACAAATAGAGTGAGGTTAGGACTAATAAGCACCATCATTAAAATGGTAAAAAGAATGGTCAATGGTTCCTTGAAAATGAGTTCTAGAACCGATAAAAACGAATGTTGAATTTCCAATACATCGGTGCCAATTCTAGCCATAATATCTCCTTTACGTTTTTCTGAGAAAAATGATATTGGCAAGTTAATGGTCTTGCTGTATAATGCATTTCTTAGATCTTTAAGTACACCATTACGTAAAAAGGTAATGAAATACATGGCCAGATAGTTAAATATATTCTTTAATAGAAATAATATGATAACGAGACCGATGACTAGTAAAAGTGCTTTTGATGCATCATTTTCTGCAAATTCATTTACCTTGAACGATAAAAATTGTTGAAAGTAATCCTTCAAGTTACTAAATCCGGTGTACTCAGGTTTTGTTGTCACCTGCACTGCTTCACTTTTGAAAAGTACATCAAGCATAGGGATCAAAGCCACAAAAGACAATGCACTGAAAAGCGCATAAAAAACGTTACAAATAATATTCATAACAGCATATCCCTTGTAGGGAATGGCATAGGTGAGTATTTGTTTGAAATAATTCACTAGTTCAGATTCATATCCTTTAAAATGGTGTCAATTTTATGCTCCAAAAGTTGCTCCACTTTAATAAAATCGGACACACAGTCTAATTTGGTGTTCACACTAATATAAAATTTTATTTTTGGCTCCGTTCCACTGGGTCTCAAAGCGACTTTACTACCGTCGTCAGTATAATAAATTAATACATTTGATTTTGGAATATCAATGACATCAATTTGTCCTGTGATCAAGTTTTTAGCCTGCGATAACTGATAATCTTCAACTCTAGTCACTTTGGTATTATTTATAGAGGTCATAGGTGTTTCCCTTGCATCTGTCATAATTTGCGCAATTTCATTAGCACCTTCGATTCCTTTCTTAGTTAAAGACACCAGACGTTCTTTGTAAAAGCCATACTTCGTGTATAGCACAATGAGTTCTTCAATCAACGAACTGCCATTAATTTTGGCTTGAGCAGCAATTTCACATGCTAGAAGGGTAGAGGTAACAGCATCTTTGTCTCTAACAAAATCACCAACCATAAAACCAAAACTCTCTTCACCACCTCCAATAAAATATTGATCGGGATGGTCCTTAATCATTTTTGCAATCCATTTGAATCCGGTTAGACCAATCTTACAATCCACGTTATAGGCGTTGGCTAGAGCTTCCATCATTGGCGTGGAGACTATGGTACTACCAATAAAATCAGTGGGTGTTAAACAGCCCTGGTTTTTATAATGACGCAAAAGGAAATGTGTCATGATTACCATGGTTTGATTTCCATTTAAAATAAAAAGTTCACCATCCAAATCTCGTACTGCAATACCTAATCTATCACAATCTGGATCTGTCCCAATTACAATATCGGCATTAATTTCATTGGCTAAATCAATTGCCATTTGAAGTGCCTCAGGTTCTTCAGGGTTGGGTGATTTTACTGTAGGAAAATTGCCATCGGGTTCTTGTTGTTCTTTGACTATATGAACATTGTTATATCCAGCACGTTTTAAAGTTTCAGGAACGGCTGTTATGGAGGTGCCATGTAAAGAAGTAAAAACGATCTTCAAATTGTCCTTAGCCTCTTGAGGCGTGTCAAAACTTCCATTTTTAATGGAAGCGTTAATAAATACATCGTCTACTTCTTTTCCTATGAACTCTATTAATGCCTTATTAGATTCAAAATTTATGTCGGAATAATCCAACCCATTTATTTCGTTAACAATAGCATTATCATGAGGCGGAACCAATTGGCCGCCGTCTTGCCAATATACTTTATAGCCGTTATACTCTGGTGGGTTATGCGATGCTGTTAATACGATACCACAATGACATTCAAGGTGTTTTAATGCGAAAGACAATTCAGGTGTAGGCCGTAAGTCTTCAAAAATATATACCTTAATTTCGTTTGCAGAAAATACTTCTGCTACTACCTTGGCAAAAGATTTACTATTATGTCTACAATCATAAGCAATAGCTACTTTTAATGTTTCAGAAGGGAATTGCTGTTTCAAATAATTACTTAGGCCTTGGGTGTTTTTACCAAGCGTATATTTGTTGATACGGTTGGTGCCAGGACCCATAATACCTCTCATACCTCCAGTACCAAACTCTAGATTTTTGTAAAAGCTATCCTCTAATTCTTTCGGGTTTGATTGAATTAATGACTGAACTTGTTGTTGTGTCTCCTCATCAAATGTTCCCGTGAGCCAACCTTTAGCCCGTTTTAAGATTTCAGAATTTATTGTGTTCATCAACGAAAATTATGCTCAAAAATAAGCATTTAGAGGCTTGATAAATATAAAATTGAAATTAAAAATTAAGACGCCTAAATATTAAGATTTTCTTTGATCTTATAGCGTTGTTTATCACGCTGTGTGCGTAGAATGATCTCTCCTAAAAATCCTGCGACAAAGAATTGAGTACCAATGATCATGGTCGCCAAAGAAATATAAAATTGTGGTCTGTCAGTTATTAATCGTCCATCTGGATTAATAAAAAGTTTGTCAATACCTAAATACGCTGCGAATGCAAAACCAACGATAAACATCAAAGCCCCCAATGCGCCAAAGAAATGCATAGGTCGTTTACCAAATTTTGATATAAACCAAATCGTTATAAGATCAAGAAATCCATTTATAAATCGTTCCATTCCAAATTTAGTTTTACCATATTTACGTGCTTGGTGTAAAACAACTTTTTCACCTATTTTAGAGAATCCTTCATTTTTCGCTAAAACAGGGATGTATCGATGCATTTCACCATAAACGTCTATGGATTTTATTACATTTTTATTGTATGCCTTTAGTCCGCAGTTGAAATCGTGCAACTTTAGACCAGAAGTTTTGCGGGCTGCCCAATTGAATAATTTTGAGGGTAAGTTTTTAGCGACAACCGAATCATATCGTTTTTTCTTCCATCCTGATACCAGATCATAGCCTTCCTTTACTATCATTTGATACAATTCAGGAATCTCCTCTGGATTGTCTTGCAGGTCGGCATCCATCGTTATTACAACTTCACCTTGTGCTTTTAAAAACCCTGCATGTAAGGCTTGTGATTTACCGTAGTTTTTTTGAAATCGGATGCCTTTAACTGATAGGTTATTTTGTGAGAGACTACTTATTTTTTGCCATGAACCATCGCTACTGCCATCATCAATAAAAATGATCTCATATGAAAAATGATTGGATTGCATAACTTTTGCAATCCAATCATGTAATTCATTCAATGATTCTTCTTCATTAAGTAGTGGTATGACTACTGATATGTTCATAAAGCTCATTAAGCTTTGTCAGGATCATTTTTCTTTACAATTGCAGCGCCAATTAATCCAAATACACAGTAAATTGCTAACCCAATAACATAGTTTTGAACTTGTTTGCCGATTGCAAAATTGTCGGTATCCTGCATTTTTTTCATTTGTTCCTGAATTGATTCTGCAGGTGCTCCAAAGCTTTCCATACTTTCTTTAGTAGCAATCATTATCTTTTCATTAAGTTCTTGCGCAGCTTCAGGATCAATAAAATTGAACACCACAATGCCAACTAATGTCGAAATTAGAGTACCAATGGCAACAGTAATTACATAAGATGTGAAAGCATCTTTAAACGAAATAAATCCACCTAATAGTTTCTTCGATTTCACAGCCGATATGATTCCCATCACAACAACTAATAGAAATAATAGAATGCTAAATTGCCATTTCACAAAGACATCCATATTCATGGCATACACTAATACAGTAATTGCTGTAAGTGCGAGCCCTAAATACAAGCCAAAATTCACGGCATTCGATTTAAATGATTTTTCCATAATGAGTATTTTTGGTTGTTTTATGCTAGTTAGTAAACAAATATACTAAAACGTTACAGCATAATTTAAGTAAAAACAAAATCTAAAATAATATTAAAAGGGCTGATAATTATTGGCTGGAGTTATTAACAATGAAATCTTTAAAAATTAAAGAAAAACTATTGTTGAATAATAAAAAAAACGTAAATTTGCAGCTCGAAAATTGAAACCTAGAACAATGAAAAAAGGTATACATCCAGAGGATTATAG
>CAYZKX010000049.1:9348-11620 GCA_964479055.1 uncultured Flavobacteriaceae bacterium | reverse complement strand
GGTTTATCTTTGATTTCTTTACTTACTTTTTTTTGAATGGAATTTACGATGGCATTGACTTGGGTATTGGAAGTTCCTTCGCATATTACGAAATAATCACAAACTGTATTTTCAATTTTTCTTAAATCTAATATATTTATATTTTGCCCTTTTACATCCTCAATACCCTCTAAAATCACAGCAATTAATTGATCAGCGCTCCTATTTTCTTTCGTCATTAAATTGTTTTAATTTGTGCAAAGTTATTATTTTTTTGATGTAAACCACCTCTAAAAATCTTAACAATATTATAATTTATTTTAATGCATATAATCAAACTTAATGCCACTGAGTCAACTAATAGTTACTTGCGTGAATTAAGCGCTGATAAAACGCTTGATGATAATACCATTGTAGTTGCCAAACATCAGACCAAAGGAAAAGGTCAAATGGGTGCGCAGTGGAATACCGATCCAGGTAAGAACCTCACTTTTAGTGTGTTAAAACTAACTAGTGGTGTTGTTATTGATAATCATTTTGATATAAGTATGATCACTTCCTTGGCCATTTTGGATACTTTGGAAAGATTTGGTATTCCAAAAGTACTTGTAAAATGGCCTAACGACATTTTGTCAGAAGAAAAGAAGATCTGTGGTATTTTAATTGAAAACATCATCAAAAAGAAAAATATCAATAAAACCATAATTGGTATTGGCCTCAATGTTAATCAATCGGAATTTAAGAACTTACCTCGAGCGACTTCAATGAAAATTCAAACCGGACGACTATTTGATCTGGATGAATTGCTAATAATCATAGCTACTCATCTTGAGAAGTGCTTTGATGAGTATAAGGAAAAAGGAACCGTTGTGCTCCAAAAAAGATATATGAAACATCTTTTCAGGTTAGAAAAACCATCAACCTTTAGGACTAAGAAAGGTGATAATATCACAGGGATTATTAAAGGTATTGACCCAAAGGGTAATTTAATGGTCCTACACGAAGACCAGGTGCTCACTACTTACAAGTTCAAAGAAGTAGAATTACTATATTAAATAGCCGATTCGATATTGCTTGCAAGTGTTTCGATAAATTTACTTATAGGGCCTTTTATCATCATGGCCATCATTGGATTGAATTCACCACTAAATGATAATTGAACCTCACTTTTTTGTTCTGCCATTTCTGTTATTTGACCGGTAAGTGAAAAATCAATCTTACCTCCTGCTGCACCAAGGACAATTTTATTTGGTGCCTCAACCTCTTTTTTAGTAAGTTCAATTTCAGGCATACCTTTAAGGGCAAACACGAATGTGTCTGGTCGCGTAACTTCAAATTTACTAATGGATTCGGGCATTAATTTTTCAAAATTCTCAACATTGGTTAAAAATTCAAATACGTCTTCTGGGGATTTATCAACAATTACTTTAGGAGAGTCTAAATTCATAATGTGTCTCAGCTTTTATGTTTCGTGAATCTCTTATCAATTAGTATTCCATTGTGATGGATTGGCATTCCATTGTGACAAAGTTTCCAGTTGTTCTTTCGATATGTAGTTAGTTTCTAAAGCTTGTTCCAATAATTCTTGATAATTACTAAGTGTATGAAGCGATAAAGCAGCCGACTCAAAATTTGCTTTAGCCACTTCAAATCCATACGAGAAAATAGCCACCATTCCAAGAACATTTACATTGGCATCTTTTAATGCATTAACGGCATTCAAACTACTTTTACCAGTGCTTATTAAATCTTCAACAACAACAACAGATTGCCCTTCTTTAATAAACCCTTCTATTTGGTTTTGTCTGCCGTGTTTTTTAGGTTCAGGCCGCACATATATAAAAGGTAACCCCAAGATGTTTGCCACTAGAGCACCAACACCAATGGCACCAGTTGCAACTCCTGCAATAACATCAGGCGTGCCATAGAGCTCCTTAATTTGTTGCGCTAATTGTTCACTAATATAATTTCTGACCGTGGGGTACGAAAGTGCTAATCTGTTATCACAATAAATTGGCGATTTCCAACCAGATGCCCAAGTAAAAGGATCATTTGGACTTAACTTAATAGCATTTATTTCAAGTAAAAACTCTGTAGTTTTTTTAGCGGTAATTTTGTTGTGGATCATGGCGCAAAACTAACAAAAAATACTATTTTTACTTTACTTTATTTCGCATAAAACGGATGTATCAAATCTTTGTTGGCGATAAGCCAATTGTTCTTACCACTAAAGTTGAGCCAGAGGTAAACTTTAAAAATACAAACTGGCTCGGTTGGTCAATTTGAAAAGAAT
>CAYZKX010000049.1:0-9338 GCA_964479055.1 uncultured Flavobacteriaceae bacterium | reverse complement strand
AAAATATTCCCCTTAAAGGAGCAATAATGCGAAAGGTTATCAGAAGACTGTCTAAAAAAGATGTTGACCATGTTAGGTTGATAGGTAAAAAAGAGGATAAACTACTCAAAAAGTTTTTGAAATTACTACCAAATGTGGTTGCAGGAGGTGGAAAGGTTTATAACGAAGAAGGAAAAGTGCTTTTTATTTTCAGAAATAATAAATGGGATTTGCCTAAAGGAAGAGTTGAAAAAAATGAATCTATTGAAGAAGGTGCGATTAGAGAAGTTGAAGAAGAAACAGGGGTTGAAGGATTGCAAATTGTAAGTCCGCTGCCTACTACCTATCATATCTTTAAGCGGAATGGTAGATACCGAATAAAGATTACGTATTGGTTTAAAATGACCACTACTTATGATGGTGAATTGATTCCAGAAACTTCTGAAGGCATAACAAGAGTAAAATGGTTAAGTAAAAAGAAGATAAAAAAGGCCCTAAAGAAAGACAATAGCTACGCAAACATCAGACAATTAGTGTAATTTAAAAGTATAACTAGTTGTTTATGTGCATTAGAAATATATAATTATCCCTTGTGCGTTAGTCATTTAAATGTACTTTTGCCGCTTGCAAAAAAGTAATAATGACTGAGTTTATTAGGAGGCGTACACCAAATGCCAAGAACGATATATTAAGTGGATTGACAGTCGCCTTAGCTTTAGTGCCAGAGGCTGTAGCGTTTGCTTTTGTTGCTGGCGTTGATCCTTTGGTTGGATTGTACGCTGCGTTTATGATTGGTTTGATTACGTCTATTTTTGGAGGACGACCAGGAATGATTAGTGGAGCAACAGGAGCTTTAGCTGTAGTTATGGTTAGTTTAGTGGCCGAAGGGAACGCCTTGGGAGAAGCTGGTGAGAGTTTAGGTCTTTATTATCTTTTTGCTACTGTAATACTAATGGGAATTATACAGATGTTTGCTGGAGTTTTTAAGTTGGGCAAGTTTGTAAGATTAATTCCGCATCCAGTGATGATGGGCTTTGTCAACGGTTTAGCTATTGTTATTTTTCTTTCGCAATTAGGCATGTTTAAAACGGTTGTAAATGGTGAATCTGTTTGGATGCAGGGAACTGAACTTTGGACGATGCTCGCACTTATTGCACTAACAATGGCTATTATGTTTGGGTTGCCAAAGCTGACCAAAAAATTGCCTGAAGCTTTACTCGCTATTGTTGTCGTTTCCGCCATTGTAATTTTTGGAAACCTTGATGTTGCAACTGTCGGAAGTTTTATACGTGATGGGGGTGGAGAAGGCTTGAAAGGAGGGCTTCCACAATTTCAAGCAGATATTTTTTCTAAAGTACCATTCACTTGGGATACTTTAAAATTTATAGGCCCATATGCATTAATACTTGCAGCCATTGGTTTAATTGAATCGTTAATGACACTTAATCTTATTGATGACTTAACTGAAACGAGAGGAAATAGTAATAGAGAGTGCATGGCTCAAGGAGGCGCCAACATTATTACAGGCTTGTTTGGAGGTATGGGAGGATGTGCAATGATTGGGCAATCTATTATCAACATTAAAGGAGGTGGAAGAGGAAGATTATCAGGAATTGTAGCAGCACTAGCGTTACTTGGATTCATTTTATTTGCTTCTGGACTTATCGAGCAAGTTCCAATTGCAGCTCTAGTTGGTGTCATGTTTATGGTAGTTATAGGCACATTCGCCTGGTCGAGTTTTAGGATAATGAATAAGATTCCATTAGCTGATGTTATTGTTTTGATACTTGTTTCTGGATTAACTGTGATATTTGATTTGGCCATTGCAGTTATTGCTGGCGTCATTGTTAGCGCATTAGTATTTGCATGGGAAAATGCTAAGCGTATTCGTGCAAGAAAACGTATGAAAGAAGATGGTACCAAAGTATATGAAATCTGGGGGCCATTATTTTTTGGAAGTATTTCAGCATTTAATGACAAGTTTGATGTGAAGAACGATCCAGACAAAGTGGAGATAGACTTTGTAGAGTCAAGAATAAGTGATCATTCTGCCATTGAGGCTATTTTTAACTTGGTTAACAAATATGAGACGGAAGGGAAATCAGTAACACTAAAACATCTTAGTCAAGATTGTAAGATTTTGCTTTACAAATCAAGCCCAAAATTTCATCAGGTAATTGAAGAAGCTATTGATGATCCGCGATATCATTTAGCAGAAAATCCCGAAGCCTTTTCAAAAGGTATTTCAGTATATAAGTTTTAAGTAATTCATTTCTTTTTCGAGATTGATATGTTAAATTTTTTAAAAAATTGAAAGACTTGACTTTTCTATTTATAAATTTGTTTAAGAAAAATTAAAAAAGATTAAACAAAAATTATGAAAGAAAAATTACCACTACGCACCCCCAAATCTTTCATTCAATTTATTTTAGCGCTATTCATTTGTTTTTCATTTAATGTTAATTCTCAAAATGTTACTCCTGTATTGGCCGACACAAAAGAGGATTGTGAAGTTTCAGCAGGAACTTTATCATTAAAGGAAAGTAATCTTTGTTTTGAAGATGAAGTTACACTTCAAGCAGGTCCTAATGGCGATGCCATAGTACCCAAAAATTATACAACATTATATGTATTAACACAAGGTGAGAAGTTGGTGATTGTAAATGCTGGCGCTGAGCCAATGTTTACAGTAACCGAATCAGGTACTTATACCATTCACACTTTTGTTTATCCAAGTGATTTTGATCCGTTATCCGTAGTTACTATAGGTGAGACCACAGGATTTGATGTCAACGCATTGTTGATACAAGGTGGAGGTGAGTTATGTGCATCATTAGATGTAGCTGGAGCTCAGTTCACAGTATCAGATCCAGATGCTGGCACTTTAACAGCGGATGAGACTCCAGTGACATTAATGGATGGTACAGCAACTATATCAGCGACACCAAATGGTGATATCAATGTGCCAGAAGGATTTAGTTCAGTATATGTATTGACACAAGGCGAAGGCTTAGTGATCATCAATGCATCAGGGACACCTAGTTTTGAGGTAACCGAGCCAGGATTATATACAATTCATACGTTTGTATTCCCAAGTGATTTTGATCCGTTCACTGTTGTGACACCAGGCGTGACCACCGGAGTAGATGTATTAGGATTGATAACTGAAGGTGGTGGAGATCTATGTGCTTCACTAGATGTACCAGGTGCACCGATCATGGTTGAAGAAGAGCCATGTCTTGCAGATGCCGGAACACTTAAGGCAGGCGATTCAGATCTTTGTTTTGATGATAAAGGCAACACACTAACGGCAACACCAGATGGTAACGCCGTAGTACCAGAAGGATACACTACATTATATGTATTAACACAAGGTGAGGAGTTGGTGATTGTAAATGCTGGCGCTGAGCCAATGTTTACAGTAACCGAATCAGGTACTTATACCATTCACACTTTTGTTTATCCAAGTGATTTTGATCCGTTATCCGTAGTTACTATAGGTGAGACCACAGGATTTGATGTCAACGCATTGTTGATACAAGGTGGAGGTGAGTTATGTGCATCATTAGATGTAGCTGGAGCTCAGTTCACAGTATCAGATCCAGATGCTGGCACTTTAACAGCGGATGAGACTCCAGTGACATTAATGGATGGTACAGCAACTATATCAGCGACACCAAATGGTGATATCAATGTGCCAGAAGGATTTAGTTCAGTATATGTATTGACACAAGGCGAAGGCTTAGTGATCATCAATGCATCAGGGACACCTAGTTTTGAGGTAACCGAGCCAGGATTATATACAATTCATACGTTTGTATTCCCAAGTGATTTTGATCCGTTCACTGTTGTGACACCAGGCGTGACCACCGGAGTAGATGTATTAGGATTGATAACTGAAGGTGGTGGAGATCTATGTGCTTCACTAGATGTACCAGGTGCACCGATCATGGTTGAAGAGGAAAAGTGTACGGCTTATGCTGGTACCTTATACTCCGACCATCCAATAGTATGTATTAATGATGGTTATGCTACCATTACTGCAATTGAAGAACAATCGCCGGTAATTCCAAATGGATATGAGCAAATATTTGTATTAACAGAGGCCTTTGGCTTAACCATTTTAGATGCGAACAGTGCACCGGAATTTATGATTAGTCAAGCCGGCTTCTATAGAATACACAGTTTGGTCTATAATCCAAATACATTAGACTTAGGGATTGTAGAGTTTGGAACAACTACAGGATATGACGTTTTTGGATTAATTGAAGAAGGTGGTGGTGAAATTTGTGCTTCACTGGATGTACATGGTGCATTAAACCTAGTATTACCAGAATGGATTTGCGATTGGTTCTATGGTTCGAACTCTTATTCGGGTAGAAATAATGAGTTCAGTTTAATTGAGGATTATGTTACTAAATATCCAGATTATCCAACCTTTGAGCGTTCATTGTTGGAATCAGACGATAATCTAAGAGTATATCCTAATCCAGTAGTACAAGATCTTAACATAGATACTAAAAAATTGAAAGGTGAATTGTTTACTTATAAGATCTTTGATATAAGTGGACGATTAATTTCAGCAGGAACATTGAATGACCCTAATAAAGATTTAACTAGAATACAGTTAGACGTTAGAGAAGGAGGTCTATATATAATGACATTAGAATCTCAATACAGAAGGTTTGAAAGAAAGCTCAATGTTATGAGATGATAATTGATTGATTGGTTTTTAAGAAAAAAGTCGCCTGCTTAGGCGACTTTTTATTTGTTAATTAGAATAAATGAGTAAATACTCACTTTAAATTAAATGATATTTATTTAGCATGTTGTTTTTAATAGTTTTAATGTTCTCCTCCGAATGAAATAACCAGGCGTGAGTTAATCCTAATAAATAATAATTCACCAATTCATTCTCTATTTCAGGATACTTGTAATTAAGATGTTTAAATACGTTTATCAATAGATCGTTTAACAAAGACAAGGCTTTAGAATGCCTCAGCTTTAACTCATATTTTAACTTGAAAAGGAGTTGGAGTTTATTATTACTGTTTGTGTGGAGTAATATTGGCAGCTCAATGATCTGATGCAAAACGAATTTATAATCTTCGTGATATTGTAATTTGGTCAAAAACTTAATTAAGTCTTCATCACAATAATCAATAACAGCATTTAGAAGACCATTTTTGTCCTTAAAATGTTTAAAAATTAGTCCTTCACTTACTTGTGCATTTTTAGAAATTAACTTTGAAGTGGTAGCATTGAATCCCACAGTAAGAAACAATTCAATGGCCGTATCTAAAATTTGTATCTGCTTCTTTGTCATTAAAAATGAGTAAACACTCACTAATATATGAAAACTATTTTAAATACAAGAAAATTGAATAATTATTCTACACGCACACTCTTAGGAACCAATTTGGTATAATCACCATTATTTCTGATGACATCACGAACTATAGAAGAGGAGATGTACGAAGTATTTGCTGCAGTAAGAAGAAAAACGGTTTCAATTGGCGCCAGGTCTCGATTTGTATGAGCAATGGCTTTCTCAAATTCAAAATCGGCTGGGTTACGTAATCCTCTAAGAATAAACTCGACATTGTTTTTTAGACAAAAGTCAACTGTTAGACCTTCATAGGTCACCACTTTAACTTTAGGCTCATCGGCAAAAGCCTTAACAATAAATTGTTTGCGTTGTTCTAATGAGAACATATACGTTTTTCCTGCATTGACACCAATGGCTACAATGACCTCATCGAATAATTTGAGTCCTCGAGTAATAATATCTAAATGACCTAATGTGAGTGGGTCAAATGATCCGGGAAAAATGGCTTTTTTCATTTAATAAAGTTACTAAATTTAAGACAATACATCTTCTATAGCATTTACAAATAAGTCCTTTAGATCTATTCCAGCTGCAGCTGCTTGTTGCGGTAGGATGCTTTCTTTAGTAAGCCCAGGAACCGTATTAACTTCTAATAAATATGGTTCACCATTCTTAAAAATATACTCGCTCCGCGAAAAGCCTTTCATTTGTAAAATGGCATATACTTTGGCTGCAATTGCACGGACTTTATTTGCCCATTCTTCAGAGATTCTGGCAGGAGTGATTTCTTGACTCTCCCCTAAATACTTGGCTTTGTAATCAAAGAAGTCATTTTCACTTACAATTTCTGTAATCGGTAATACAGTGATTTTTCCATTATAGGTTATTACACCAACAGAAACTTCGGTGCCATCCAAATATTCTTCAATAATGATCTCATTATCCTCATTAAATGCAAAATCAATAGCCTTTTCAATGTCTTCAATATTGTAGACCTTAGTGATACCAAAGCTACTTCCAGCTCGGTTTGCTTTTACAAAACACGGTAATCCAACTTTGGCTACTATGGCTTCAGGGTCGATGTGATCGCCCTGGTTAAGGTAGTAGCTTTTGGCCGATTTAATATCATATGCCTTTAATACACTTAAACAATCTCTTTTGTTGAATGTCAAAGCAGCTTGATACATCCCACAACTGGTATGAGGAATGTTCAATACTTCGAAGTAGGCCTGCATGAAACCATCTTCACCAGGAGAACCGTGAATAGCATTAAAGACACAGTCAAAAGAAATTTTTTGGTTATCGATCAAAACCGAAAAGTCGTTTTTGTCAATTTTCAGTTCTTCACCTTCATCGGTGACATAAACCCATTTTTCTTTAAAAATATGAACACGATGTGGAACATAATCACTGAAGGAAAGGACTTCAAAAACTACGTTTCCGCTTTTAATGGAGATCTCATATTCGCTGGAATAACCTCCCATAATAATGGCTATATTTTTTGCCATAGTCTAAAAATTGACTTTAATCCTTATAAAAGTATACATTATATATACGAAGAAAAAACTTTTTCAGTTTATATGGCGTATATCTATTAATAGATCAATACTAATTAATTTTTTTTAGCTTTGTCTGAGCCTAATTTGTGGATATGAGCCTCATCAAATTTTTAACTAGCAAAGTATTTTTAAAGCAAATATTACTAGCCATTGTGGCCTTGGGGGTTTTCTCATTTTTAATGCTTAAATATTTAAAATGGTCAACCAATCATGGAGAATTTGTTTCAGTTCCTGATCTAAAAGGAAAGACCTTAGATGTAGCCGAAATTGAATTGAATGACAATGATCTTAATATGGTGGTTCAGGATTCTGCAAATTATAATCCTAATTATCCTAAATACTCGGTTATAGAACAGTCACCAGATGCTGGTTCTCTAGTAAAAGAAAACAGAAAGATCTATTTAACGCTTAATCCATCTGGCTATCGCAAAGTTGCTGTTCCAGACATTGTAAGACGTACCTTTAGACAAGCCAAACCTACATTAGAGGCCATAGGATTTGAAATTGGAGAAATTAGGTATGTTAATGATATAGGTGAGAATGAAGTTATTTACATTGAACATAATGGTGAACGCCTGTCAGCTGGAACTTTATTACAGAAAACATCGAAAATCGATCTGGTATTAGGAAACGGTAGTCGTGCACCTAACAAAGAATGATGGAGGAACTAACTAATCTTCCCGACAATGATAATGAGCTCTATGAACATTATTCCTTCACTGCTGAAAAGGGGCAACAACCGCTTAGAGTAGACAAATTCTTGATGAATTTTATTGAGAATGCCACCCGAAACAAAATTCAAGCAGCTGCCAAGGAAGGAAGTATTCAGGTCAATGGTACGGCTGTTAAAGCCAGTTATAAGGTAAAGCCCTATGACGAGGTCAAAGTTTTATTGACACATCCACCTTATGAATATCTATTGGTTCCTGAAGATATTCCAATAGATATTGTTTACGAAGATGATGAATTATTAGTTGTCAATAAGCCAGCAGGTATGGTTGTTCATCCTGGTCATGGAAATTATTCAGGTACATTGATCAACGCTCTTACATTTCACTTTGATAATTTACCAAAGAATGCGAATGAACGTCCCGGCTTGGTTCATCGTATTGACAAGGATACCAGCGGGTTGCTAGTTGTAGCAAAGACAGAGGAGACCATGACGCATTTGGCCAAGCAATTTTTTGACAAAACAAGTCAGCGCGAATACGTTGCTTTGGTATGGGGCGATGTTCTTGAAGATGAAGGTACAATTGAAGGCCACATAGGACGCCACCCTAAAAATAGATTGCAAAACACTGTGTTTGAAGGGGAAGATGAGGTCAAAGGAAAAGAGGCCATTACGCATTACAAGGTCCTGGAACGTTTTGGCTATGTTACTTTGGTTTCCTGTAAATTGGAGACTGGACGTACCCATCAAATAAGGGTGCATATGAAACATATTGGTCATACACTCTTTAATGATGAACGCTATGGCGGAAACGCTATATTAAAGGGTACAACATTCACTAAATACAAGCAGTTTGTAGAGAATTGTTTTAAACTGCTACCACGTCAGGCGTTACACGCCAAGACCCTAGGATTTGTTCATCCTAAAACCGGAATGACCATGTCCTTTAATTCTGATCTTCCTGAAGATATGCTAGCGTGTATTGAAAAGTGGAGAGCCTATGCCAAGCATCAAAATAATTTATAGCTGAATTATAAATTCCTTTTCAATTCGTTTTAATGTTGCATTCATAGGTTGTAAATTTGAATACAAAATTAAATGAACTATGAAGCTCGTTCTTTCACCTGCAAAATCTTTAGATTACGAAAGTAAGATTCCAACTTCAAGAACAACAGAAGCTTGCTTTTTGGATGAATCGGCACGATTAAATAGGTTGCTACGGAAAAAATCAGCCAGAAGCCTTAAACGCTTAATGGGAATTTCTGATGCCTTAGCACAATTGAATTTTGAACGCAATCAAGAATGGGAATTACCATTTAATGAGCGTAATGCCAGACAAGCTATCTATGCTTTTAGTGGTGATGTTTATCGTGGTCTTGATGCCTATTCTATTCCAAAAGATAGACTGGATAAGGTTCAAGATACTGTTAGGATCATTTCAGGTTTATATGGTATTTTAAAACCTATGGACATTATCATGCCATATCGCTTAGAAATGGGAACAAAATTCCCTGTAGGCAAAAACAAAAACTTATATGAATTCTGGAGAAAAAAGATCACACTATCTTTAAATGAAGAGCTGGATGAAAATGAAGTATTTTTAAATCTGGCTAGCGCTGAATATTTTAAGGCTGTCGATACAAAGGTTTTGAAAGTGCCAGTTATTACAGCATCATTTAAGGACTTTAAAAATGGTGAGTACAAATCGATAATGACCTTTGCTAAATTGGCCAGAGGGTATATGACGCGCTACATCATCGATACCAATGCTAATACTTTGGATGATCTTAAAGGATTTAAT
>CAYZKX010000048.1:0-11664 GCA_964479055.1 uncultured Flavobacteriaceae bacterium | reverse complement strand
GATGTTTCTGCTGTATTGAAATGGGAGGGTATCTTGATTGATCCCATTGGAGCATTAGTTGCTGTATTGGTTTTTGAATTTATTAGTGTTGGAGGTGACAGCGCGTTTACCAAAACAGCGCTCATTGAGTTTGGGAAGATCGTCCTTTTTGGAACTACTTTCGGATTTACTTTTGCACACGCTTTAGTATTTGTGATCAATCGCAAACTTATACCACACTATCTCCTTAATGTAGTGTCGTTATCGGTTGTTTTATTAGTGTTTATAGAATCGGAAATATTTGCACATGAATCAGGCTTACTAGCTGTTGTGGTTATGGGTATGGTAATTGGCAATAGTAAATTGCAGAACATAAAGGAATTGCTATATTTTAAAGAATCACTTAGCGTTCTTTTGATATCCATATTATTCATTCTGCTGGCAGCAAATATCAACTATGATGACATGTTACTACTATACAGATGGGAAACGCTAGCACTGTTTTTAATTGTAGTATTGCTGATACGTCCAGTAGCGGTCTTTGCGAGTACGATCAACTCTAAACTCAAGCTTAATGAAAAGCTGTTTATCAGCTGGGTTGGACCACGAGGAATTGTTGCTGCAGGTATCGCTTCACTATTTGGCGGCAAATTGATGAATCAAGGAGTACAGGGCGCTGAGTATATTACACCACTGGTATTTATGATTGTGCTTGGCACTGTTCTATTGAATGCTACAACGGCACGACTTTTTGCGAGACTTGTTGGTGTATTTTTAACCAAGTCAGAAGGCATTTTGATTATAGGAGGATCAAAAGTACCTCGGCTGCTGGGTCAATATTTAATTAAGAATAACAGACATGTGGTATTAGTGGACAGTAACCAAAACAATATTAGTAAAGCCAAAGAGATGGGCATTGAAGCATTCACCGAAAACATCTATTCTGAAAACCTGACTGACAACATTGAGTTTAATGATATAGGTTATTTAATGGCCTTAACAGCCAACTCCGAGATCAATAAATACGCTATTAATAAGTTTGGAAAACAGTTTGGAGAAAACGGATCCTTCAGGCTGGTTTCTAAAACAGAAATGCAGGACAATAGCACCAATACTACAGATGGTCTTTTTAGCCAGACTGATGATTTTACCTCATTAAGTGAAGCAGCCAGAAAGTACCCTGTAATTAATGAGATCAAAATTAAGGACAAAGAACATTACCAAAAGTTAATTGAACAGACTGAAAACGAAAAGAACAGCATTCCACTATTTATTAAAAAACCCAATAATGACTTTGAAATCATCAATTCATATAACGGTGAAACAGATGCATTAGAGGCTGGCAGCCATTTGGTTTATTTAGGTAAACCTATTACAGTTTAAGGTGCTCAAGAATAACTATAACCGACTGTTTTAATCAATGATAGAGCGTCAACCGTAACCCTTCTCTGTGTCAATAACTTAATTAGTATCTTTATAACACTAACACAAATAAAACTAAAGATGAACGCCAAGGCAATTTTAACGATCTTGCTAATTGTAGTAGCAGGAATAATGATTTACATGGGCTATATTGCCAACATGAAGCCTCCTATACTTACAGGTGTAGGCTTTATAATTATTGCACTGCTTTTTAACTTGAAAAAAGACAATTAATCGTTTAATTTAAGAACGGCCATAAATGCTGACTGTGGGATTTCAACATTACCAACCTGACGCATGCGCTTCTTACCTTTTTTCTGTTTTTCGAGTAGTTTTCGTTTACGCGTAATATCACCGCCATAACACTTAGCGGTTACATCTTTACGCAACGCCTTAATGGTTTCTCGTGAAATTATTTTTGCACCTATTGCTGCTTGAATAGGGATATCAAACTGTTGTCGAGGTATGAGTTCACGCAGCTTACTACACATTTTCTTACCAATTGAATAGGCGTTATCCGTATGCACCAAAGCGGACAATGCATCTACCTGTTGGCTGTTCAATAGAATGTCTACACGCACTAGTTTGGATGAACGCATGCCAATAGGCGAATAATCAAAGGACGCATAACCCTTAGAGACTGTTTTTAGACGATCATAAAAATCAAACACGATTTCGGCTAAAGGCATATCAAAATTCAATTCTACACGCTCAGTGGTCAAGTAAGTTTGGTTTGTGATTTGACCGCGTTTGTCTATACATAATGACATCACGTTACCTACAAAGTCAGATTTTGTAATAATAGTAGCCTTAATAAAAGGCTCTTCAACGCGATCTAATCCTGATGGATCAGGAAGATCTGTTGGGTTGTTAACCACAATTATTTCGTCCGGATGTTTTTTGGTATAAGCGTGATAGCTTACGTTAGGCACGGTTGTGATAACAGTCATATCGAATTCGCGCTCCAAACGTTCTTGAATAATCTCCAAATGCAGCATTCCCAGAAAACCGCACCTAAAACCAAATCCTAGTGCCGCCGAACTTTCTGGCGTGAACACTAAGGAGGCGTCATTGAGTTGTAGCTTCTCCATTGATGCTCGAAGCTCTTCATAGTCGTCTGTGTCCACGGGATAAATTCCTGCAAAAACCATTGGTTTAACGTCCTCAAACCCTTCTATAGCATTTTGAGTTGGATTCTTAGCATCAGTAATAGTGTCACCAACCTTAACTTCTCGTGCATCTTTAATTCCGGTGATTAGATACCCTACATCACCTGCATTAATTTGTTGTTTTGGTTGCTGGGTAAGCTTAAGTGTTCCTACCTCATCGGCGAAATAGGTTTTGTTGGTAGCTACAAATTTGATGTTTTGCCCCTTTTTTATACTTCCATCGATGACCCTAAAATACGTTTCAACACCCCGAAAAGGATTGTATACAGAATCGAAGATAAGCGCTTGTAGAGGTTGATCTATGTTGCCTTTTGGTGAAGGAACGCGTTCAATTATGGCCTCTAATATTTGCTCTATACCAATTCCAGTTTTAGCACTTGCAGGTATGACCTCTTCGGGATCACAGCCTAAAAGATCAACAATATCATCAGTCACTTCTTCAGGATTAGCGCTAGGCAAATCCACTTTGTTTAAAACTGGAATAATCTCTAAATCATTTTCCAGCGCCAAATACAAATTAGAAATGGTTTGAGCTTGAATACTCTGCGCCGCATCAACCACCAATAGCGCACCTTCACAAGCGGCTATGGATCGTGAAACTTCATAAGAGAAATCCACATGCCCAGGAGTGTCAATCAAATTCAAAATATACTTTTGATTTTGATAGGTATACTCCATTTGAATGGCGTGCGATTTAATAGTGATGCCTCGCTCGCGCTCAAGATCCATATTGTCTAACAACTGATCTTGTTTTTCACGTTCGGTAACGGTACCGGTAAAATCTAACAACCGATCGGCTAAAGTACTCTTTCCGTGATCAATATGAGCAATAATGCAAAAGTTCCTAATATGATCCATTAACCTTAAAGGGCTTTATATTCAGTGTGCAAAAATACACAAATATATAAGACATGAATCCCTTTATTTATAATGGTTTTCTCAGAATTACGGTTTTTCCGCAAATACATTTAATTGAATTATTATATGTTTGTAAAAGCAATATTTAACACAGCTGTGTGAATAAAAATAATATTAGTTCTGTTTTATTACTTTTTTGCGCGCTGTTTTCGTGGTCCCAAACATTTAATATTACTGGTAAAGTAGTAGACGAAAACGGCATTACACTTCCTTACACCAACATTTTATTATTAAATGCAACAGACTCAACCTTGGTGACAGGTACTACTACAGATGACAATGGTAAATACCTTTTTAGCAATATCGAACCTGATGAGTACTTGTTGAAGTTCAGCTACATTGGTTTTACGGATGCGTTTGAACCTCTTAGCGTATCGGCCGATGTGGAGGTTCGCACTATAGTATTACAGGAATCAACAGAAACCCTGGGTGAAGTAGAAATAGTATACGAAAAACCAACTTTAACCCGACAACCAGACCGTATTGTTTTTAACGTGGCCAACACCGCATTAACCGAAGGAAATGTTAAAGATGTTTTACGAAGTACACCAGGCGTATTGATCTTGGACAATAGAATTCAATTCAAAAACAGCTCTCCTGTTATTTATATCAATGACAGACGTGTGCATTTGACCTCCGATGAAGTGTTAGAGCTATTGGAAGGCACCTCTGCTTCCAGCATAAAATCGGTTGAGGTTATTACTAACCCTTCGGCCAAATATGATGCCGATAGTGGTATTGTACTAAACATTGTAATGGACAAAAATGTAATAACAGGTTATCATGGAAGCTTGTTCACGAATTATACCCAAGCCATTTTTCCACGTCAAAATATTGGGATGACCAATTTTTTTAAAGTTAAGAAGTTAAGTGTGTTCCTCAACTACAGCTATAACCACAACAAAATAGACAGAAGAAATGAAGAACGGGTAGATTATCTGCAACCCAATGGCAATCTAGATCAACGCTGGTCTTCTAACCTTAACCGGAATACTTGGAACGAAACACACACCATAAGTACAAACATAGATTATGAGTTTGACGATCGTAATGCGCTAAGTCTTTCATCGAGCATGTTGTTTTTACCGTATTTTAAATATATCATTAATAACCACACCAATATTGTGGACCCTTTGAATGACCCATTGTTCAGTTTTTCATCAAACAATCTGTCACGTGACAACAAAAGCAATATTGGATTGGATTTGAACTATAAACACAACTTTAAAAAAGACGATGCTTCACTAACGGTAAATTCACATTATACAACCTATGACTATCGCAGAGACCAAGAGGTGAACAGTAATTATTTTGACAGCAATGGCGATTTTGTCATGGACACAGCATTTAACACCAGAGCCGATCAAGAAACACAAATTCTAACCAACCAGATTGATTATGAGCTGCCAATTAACGACACTTCGTCATTTTCGGCGGGAATAAAAGGCACTAATATTGAGACTCAAAGCGCCATTATTCAAAACGATATTGTTAACGGACAAGAAATTTTAGATCCAGACAGCTCGAGTGCCTTTGACTATGATGAGAATGTGTATGCCGCCTACGCCAACTATAGCAAAGACTGGGAGAAATGGCAAATTAGTTTGGGAATAAGAGCTGAACAAACTAATATTGAAGGACGCTCCATTACGATTAATCAAATTAATGAACAGGATTATTTTGAATTGTTTCCTTCAGTGAGTGTGCTACATAATGCCTCTGAAAAACTAGATGTGTACGCTAACTATAAACGCAGCATCACCAGGCCTAACTATAACTATCTCAATCCGTTTCAATTTTATTTAAACGACAACACCATTGTTGCGGGTAACCCTAACCTTCAACCTGTATTCATTGACCATTTTATCACAGGAGTATCTCTAAATGACAACTATATTTTTGAATTTTATTACAAATACTCAAAGGATAATATTTTTGAAATACCTTTTCAAGACAATACCAACAATACCCTTACATATACCTATTCTAATTTAGAGTCGACCATTGAACTAGGGTTTGATTTTCTGGCCTTTTTTACCATTGTAGACAATTGGGACATGACAGCAATTACGTCCTTCTATTATACAAAGGATGAAGGTAATTTTAATGGGAGCGTAGTACAGCAAGACCAATGGGCTAACTACTCTTTATTGTCTAATAACATTTCACTTTTAAAAGATAAAAGTCTTAACATAAACCTGTCGTTCATTTATTCGAGTGCAAATTTACAAGGCCTCCAACTGGTTGAAAAAGGCCAGTTGTTCTCTGATTTTAGCGCCAGCAAGACTATTTTAAATGGAAATGGCACCCTATCGGTAGCGGTAAGTGATATTTTTGACCTTCAGGATTATCATGTTTCAACCCGTTTTTTAAACCAAGATAGTTTTAATCTCACCGATCTAGACACACGTTATGTTAGGGTAGGGTTTAGATATAAGTTTGGAAACACCAAATTATCAACAAATCAAAAAACGCTTTCAAAAGAGGAGCGTGACCGCTTGAGGGAATCAGATAATTAGTCTTGCCATTCCGCGATAAACAAATTGGTGTCGCGATTCCCACCGTTGTTTCTATTTGAAGAAAAGATCAACTTTTTCCCATCATTTGAAAATACAGGAAACGCATCAAAGGTCTCGCCATGAGTGACACGCTCCAGATTCTTACCATCTATGTCTATCATGTAAAGGTTAAATGGAAATCCGCGCTCAGCCTCAAAATTGGACGAGAATAAGATCTTTTCACCTGAAGGATGAAAAAACGGACTCCAGTTAGCGTTACCTAAATCAGTAAGTTGTCTAAGATCGCTGCCGTCCGCATTACAGATATACAATTCCATATTGGTAGGTTGTACAAGCCCTTCAGCCAGTAGATCTTGGTATTCTTTTATTTCTTCTTCGGTTTTTGGACGCGATGATCTAAAAATTAGCTTAGTACCGTCTGGAGAGAAAAACGCACCTCCATCATATCCCAATTCATGAGTCACTTGATAAACATCCGATCCGTCCAAATTCATGGTGTATAATTCCAAATCGCCACTTCGCATTGAGGTAAACACGATCTTATCACCTTGAGGTGAAACTGTCGCTTCGGCATCATAACCCGGTTCATTAGTTAGCTGTCCCGTTATATTCCCTTCTAGATCGGCCACAAAAATATCATAGCTTTCATAGATTGGCCACACATACTTCCCTTCACGGCGTAAAGGAGCGGGCGGACATTCATCACCACCTAAATGGGTTGAACCATAAACAAAGTGCTTGTTATCTGGCAAGAAATAAGCGCAGGTTGTTCGCCCTAATCCTGTGCTGATCATTGGCGGAATGGTATCGTAAAAAGTATCGTCTACATTCATTAAAAACATTTGATCACACTCAACTCCCCATTCACTGTAATTGGATTGAAAAATAATTTGTTCGTCGTCAAAGCTCCAGTAGGCCTCGGCATTATCACCACCAAAGGTGACCTGTCTCAATGATTTGAAATGTTTCTCTTCAGGGTATATCAAACTGTCATTGGTATAGGTTGCACCAGTCATTGCATCTTCGGTTTTACCTTGTTTGCAAGCAAAAAATAACGCTGAAAATATTAATATATATGTAAGTCTCATCACTGTTTTTATTACTAATTTTGCGCAAAAATAAAATTTAACTGATGAAACGCATATCGATTTTTGTTTTTTTTATAACGCTAGTAGCTTGTAAAAAAGAATACACTCCAGAAAATAAGATTCAAGAGGACGTTGTTTATCTGTCCGATGATAAATTGCAGGGCCGCGAAACCGGAACAGAAGGTGAATTATTGGCCGCAGAATATATTGCATCTCGATTCGAAGCCATGGGCATTGACCCTAAGGGAACCGACAACTATTTTCAGGAATTTACGTTTAAGAACAACACCAACATACATGACGAAAATAAATTCGCCGATGAGCAAAACGACAGCACAACTACAGGGCGCAATGTATTGGGCTATATAAATAATAATGCAGAGAATACCATTGTTATTGGTGCACATTACGACCATCTGGGTCAAGGTGGTGCAGGTTCGCTACATAGAGGAGAGCAAGCAGTTCACAACGGCGCAGACGACAACGCCAGTGGCGTAGCGGTCATGTTAAACCTGGCGGGTAAACTAAAAGAATCAAACACGAACAACAATTACTTGTTCATGGCATTTTCGGGTGAAGAGATTGGCCTTTTAGGCTCAAATTATTTTGTAAAAAATGCCACTATCCCAACAGATAAGATTAATTACATGCTTAATATGGATATGGTTGGCCGGCTAAAAGCCGACAGCACCTTAGCGGTTTATGGCGTTGGTACATCACCAATCTTGAAGCAAACAGTGACCTCAACAAATACCAATTTTAATTTGATCCAAACAGAATCAGGCGTTGGACCATCAGATCACACTTCCTTTTATTTGAGCGATATTCCTGTATTACACTTTTTTACAGGGCAGCATGAAGATTACCACAAACCAGGTGACGATCATGAAAAACTCAACTATAATGGCATGGAAATGATCTCTAATTACATTTATGATATTATTACTGAACTTGATGATAACGGCAAATTGGCCTTTAGAAAAACAAAAGATCAAAGTAGTAGTACGCCAAGGTTTAAAGTAGGCATGGGAGTCATTCCGGATTATCTATTTGATGGTGAAGGCATGCGAATTGATGGTGTGAGCGAAGACAAACCAGCTCAAAGAGCAGGACTTACAAAAGGAGACGTTGTTGTAAAGCTAGGCGACAGTTTAGTTACCGATATGAATTCGTACATGAGCGCGCTTTCTGTATTTGAAAAAGGCGATTCTACTAAAGTGGTTGTCAATAGAAATGGAAAAACTGTTGAGGTAAAAATTAAGTTCTAAGGCAATTACTTGGTAAAGATTGATAACATAGAGCTACCCGATTTTCCGTTGCTATTAGCACCAATGGAAGATGTTAGCGACCCCCCTTTTCGTGCTTTATGTAAAGAGCAAGGCGCCGACGTGGTTTATACCGAGTTTATTTCTTCGGAAGGACTTATACGCAATGCAGCAAAAAGCACCATGAAGCTGGATATTTATGAGTATGAACGACCAGTAGGTATCCAGATCTTTGGCGCTAACCTGGATAGCATGTTGCAATCTATTGATATTGTAGAAAAAACCAACCCTGACATCATCGATATCAACTTTGGATGTCCCGTTAAAAAGGTGGTAAGCAAGGGTGCTGGTGCAGGGATCTTAAAAGATATCTGCTTAATGGAAAAGCTTACCGCCGAGATGGTAAAGCGCACCCATTTACCGGTTACTGTTAAAACACGATTAGGCTGGGACCATGATTCCATTAAAATAGTTGAGGTTGCTGAACGGCTTCAAGATGTAGGCTGTAAAGCCATTGCCATTCATGGTAGAACACGTGCTCAAATGTACAAAGGTAATGCCGACTGGAGGCCCATTGCCGAGGTCAAGAATAATCCGAGAATGCATATTCCTGTATTTGGTAATGGCGATGTGAATTCTCCTGAAAGAGCTGTTGAAATGCGTGACGAGTATGGTCTTGATGGTGCCATGATAGGACGCGCAAGCATTGGAAATCCGTGGTTTTTTAATCAAGTGAAACACTATATTGAACACGGAAAGCATATGAAGCCCATTGGCATGGCCGAGCGTGTTGACGCCGCTAGACGCCATTTAAAGATGGCTATAGAATGGAAAGGGGAGACGCTAGGTGTATTGGAGACCAGAAGACATTACACCAACTACTTCAAAGGCATTCCACATTTTAAAGAATACCGCATGAAAATGGTTACTAGTGACGATTCAAAGGACGTTTATGATGCTTTTGATGAAGTACTTGAAAAGTTTGGCGACCATCAATTTGCCTAACCAACCGCAACCAGTTTTTTTGAAATTCGCACCGATGCTATTTTAGAAGCCAGCATTCCTAAAATGGCGATGGTAAGGAATACGATAATAAAATTTATTGGCTTGATGGTAACAGGATAGGGTAGCGTAGCGGTTATTAGAACAAACCCGAATAGTTTTTGCAGCAGGATAAGAATAAAACCTAAAAACAGACCAATTAAGCCACCAAGAATTACCATGAGACTGCCCTGTAAAAAGAAAATTTTTCGAATGTCCGGGACGGTAACGCCCAAGCTCACCAAGGTATTCAAGCTTCTTTTTTTATCCAGGATCATCATGATAATAGACCCAATAATATTGAACAGCGCAATAACAAGCACTAAGGTAAAAATGAGATAGACGGCTAGATTTTCGGTATTAAGCATTTTATAGAGCTCATCATTTAGCTGAAAGCGATCTTTAATAATTACAGAGGCACCCATTAGCTGAGACAATTGATCTCGCACATCCTCAACATCAGTTTCGGGAGTCACACGCACCTCTAAAGCAGTAATTTGATTGGCCTGATAGTTTAGCAGTTCCTGAGCCATTTCTATACTGGAGTATATCATAGTGTTATCGAGCTCCTCATTGATTTGAAATACACCTGTGCAAATGGTATTAACAGAATTGTAAGCCCCTTTAACCGAGGTTAATTGTCCAACACCAGGTTTTGGCACATAGATCTTAATGGCATTTTCCAGTTGAAAGAGACCAAAGGCCAAATTATTTGAAACACCCCAACCGGCTACAATTTGATGTCCTTCATCGCCAAACCACTTTCCTCTAAACAAGATGGAATCGATAGTGGCTTCTGGATATTGTTCATCCACACCCATAAGGGTAACAATTTCATTCTTCGTTTCGAAGTTTACGACCACGCGCTCTTCAATCACTTTAGAAACCGAATGCACACCTTCAATGGTGTAAATAGAATCCAACTGGTCGTTGTTTACCAAAAAAGACTTTCCTTCCACCGGATAGATCTTAAGATCAGGGTCAACAAAAGAAGTGAATTGTAAAGTAAAATCTTTTAGCCCTGCGAATCCTGAAAGTACAATAAACAATGCTGCTGACCCAATGACCACACCAAAAGCTGCTATAATAGAAATGATATTAATAGCATTGTTGCGGCTTTTTGAAAACAAATAACGCTTGGCTATATACAGGGAGACATTCAATTATTTCTTTTTTCGTTTTTTTAGCAGATCAGGGTTTTCTATAGGATTATCCAGACCCTTTAAAGAACGTTCAATTTGATCGATATATTCTAAGCTGTCGTCCAGATAAAAATTGAGCTCTGGAACACGTCGCAATTGGTGTCTTGTGAGTTGTGACAGATCGTGTTTAATTAAGAGGCTGTTTTTTTGAAGTGCGTCTAAAACATGTGCTGCTTTGTCGTTTGGAAAGACACTGAGATATACTTTAGCCAGCGATAAATCTACTGTAACACGCACTTTAGTGACAGAAATGATAACGCCCTTCAAACCGCCTTGAACTGCTGATTTTTGGAGCATATTTGCGATGTCCTCCTGAAGGATCCCTGCTATTTTTTTTTGTCTATTGCTTTCCACAGTGCAAAAATAGATATTTAAAAGTTAAATGATTGTTTGTTTTCAATTTAAGCTAAATTTGTATCATGCTAAACAAAATTGAACACATTGGAATAGCCGTAAAGAGCTTGGATGAGTCCAACATCTTGTATGAAAAACTGTTAGGCGTGCCTCACTATAAAATTGAAGAGGTGGCCTCAGAGGGTGTTAAAACCTCTTTTTTTAAAACTGGCGAAAGCAAGATAGAACTGCTGGAGGCAACTCATGAAGACAGTGCAATTCACAAATTTATAGAGAAGCGCGGCCAGGGGATCCATCATATTGCCTTTGATGTAGATGATGTAGAGCAGGAGGTTGAACGCTTAAAGGATGAAGGCTTTATCGTATTGAACGCACAACCCAAAAAAGGAGCCGATAATAAGTTGGTCGTTTTTTTGCACCCTAGATCGAGTAATGGAGTTTTAGTAGAGTTGTGTCAGGACGATCCTGATTGTGGCTAAAAATCTTGTAGAGTACTAAAATATATAGTAATATTGCAGCCTCATTGGTCCCATAGCTCAGTTGGTTAGAGCATCTGACTCATAATCAGAGGGCCCTTGGTTCGAGCCCAAGTGGGACCACCCAAAGCCTAAACTACATATGTAGTTTAGGCTTTTTTATTTCTCAGAATCAAGGAAAACACAAAATCTTTATCTTTAAAGAAACTAACTAATCAATGATTCACTTCT
>CAYZKX010000047.1:0-11725 GCA_964479055.1 uncultured Flavobacteriaceae bacterium | reverse complement strand
GTTGATATCTTAACCTAAAATATTGAATGTTATGACTTTAAACTGTGTTGTTGTAGATGATTCCGCAATCCAACGCTTGTCTATAGTCAAGTTGATCGAAAATCATTCATCGTTGAACTTGATTGCAGAATACAGCAGTGCCCTGGAGACCAAAAACGGACTCAATACACACAAAGTAGATCTAATCTTCTTAGATATTGAAATGCCAGTTCTAAATGGCTTTGAATTACTAGACGTTTTAAATAACAAACCCCAAATTATTTTTGTGACTGGTAAAACAGAGTATGCATTTAAGGCTTTCAACTATGATGCTACAGACTACCTGCAAAAACCAATTACAAGAGAGCGCTTTAACACTGCAGTTGAAAAAGCTATTGAGCAACATAAGTTGACCTTAGACTTTAAAGAAACCGATGGTGAGCACATCTTTGTAAAGAGTAACTTGAAGAAACGAAAAGTATACATTAAAGATATTAAGTGGATTGAAGCTTTAGGAGACTACGTAAAACTGGTTACCGAAGAGAATAGTCTGGTTGTACTATCTACAATGAAAGCTTTTGAGGCTGAATTACCAGAAGGTAAATTTTTGAGAATTCATAAATCGTATATCGTAAATCTCGATAAGATCGATCGCTTTAACAGTAAAAATGTTGAAGTAGGTTCTTATGAAATTCCACTAAGCCGAAACAAAAAGACACAATTGGTAGACGCTTTAAATAATATTTAATATTAGTAATAATCTACATTAAGTATTGTCCTAATTGGTCTAAACTCTTTTATACTAGAGAAGCTATTTCTAATTTTAAGAATAGCTTCTTTGGTTTTAGTTAATGACTGTCCTTTAGGTACTTTCACTAGTATATTCTTGTTATATTGATTTCGTATTCTAGCTATTGGTGGGAATTCCGGACCGAGCACATGTTGGTTAAACAACTGACGTAAAGATCGGACCATCCAATCTGCCCCATCATTCACCTTATTAAAATCTTTATGCCTAAGTGTGATTCTGATCATTCGGTAATACGGTGGATATTTATAGATATATCGTTGATGCAATTGTTCTTCAAACATAGCTCCATAATCATGACTAGCAACTTGCTGCAGTATTTTATGGTACGGATTATAGGTTTGTATGATCACTTTACCCCTCACTTTAGTTCGTCCTGAGCGTCCTGCCACTTGTTGCATTAACTGAAAACTTCGCTCATGTGCCCTGAAGTCAGGGAAATTAAGCATAAGATCGGCATTTAATATACCAACAAGCTTAACCTTTCTAAAATCCAGACCCTTAGTTACCATTTGTGTGCCAACCAAAACATCGATCTCATGTTGCTCAAAAGCCGTAATGATCTTATCATAGCCATATTTCCCCTTAGTCGTGTCAAAGTCCATTCTGCCTACTGTAGCTTTTGGAAATAGTTGACCTACCTCCTCTTCTATTTGCTCGGTACCAAATCCTTTACTGTCAATATCAGAACTGCCACAAGCTAAACAATTTTGCTGCATGGCAATGGCATGACTACAATAATGACAGCGCAATTGATTGCGATACTGATGATATGTCAAACTTACATCACAGTTAGGACATTGTGGTGAGTGTCCACAAGTATTGCAGCTAATTATTGGTGCAAAACCACGGCGATTTTGGAATAATATGGCTTGATAGCCCTCATCCAATGTAAGCGCAAGCTCTTCAATTAATCGATCACTAAAATGACCCGTCATACGCTTCCGTTTCTGTTTATCGGCAAGGTCTATCAGTTCAATCTCAGGTAATTGAACATCATTATAGCGTCTTTTTAATTCTACTAAGCCATATTTCGATTCCTTTGAAGCATTGTAATAACTTTCCAGACTTGGAGTGGCTGAGCCCAATAAGACTTTGCCCTTGAACATTTGGGCCAGGACAATACTGGCATCGCGCGCGTGGTAACGCGGTGCAGGATCAAATTGCTTATATGATTGCTCATGCTCTTCGTCTACAATAATCAAACCTAAATTGTTAAAGGGCAGCAATGCTGCTGAACGCGCGCCAAGGATTACTTGAGCTTTTTGTGAACCAGCAATTACCTGGTTCCAAACTTCAACTCTTTCATTGAATGAATAGCGTGAATGATATACCACAATCTTGTTGCTAAAATGCTGTTTTAATCTATTGATTAATTGTGATGTCAATGCAATTTCAGGCACCAAATAAAGGACTTGTTGATTCTTTAAAATGGTGTTTTGAATGCATTTAATATAAATTTCTGTTTTTCCTGAAGATGTGACACCATGTAACAACACAACATCTTGTTTATTAAATATTTGCTCTATTTTATTTAAACTTTCACTTTGATATTTATTTAATTGCATTTGAGGCAAATCATTGGTTGCTAAAAAGTGCAGGCGGTCCTGTTGTATATGCTGTTCTTCAAAAATATTTTTATCGATCAAAGATTTCAATTGAACCGTTGTCGCTTTACTTTTATTAAGCAGATCTTTCGCCTTAACTGGCTTATTAGTAGTTGCAACAAGAGTATAATAGTTTAGCACTAATGCCCTTTGCTTTGGTGCTCTTTTTAAGCTATCCAACATTTGATTAAATGCGACTTCATTAGAAAAGGCCACATTTAATGTTACATAACGTTCCAGTTTGGGCTGATATTTATCTGTGATCTCCTCTTTTAAGGAAATAAGATCCTTTTCTATTAGTTTTTTAAGCACATTTAAAATAGACTTTCGATCTAAAATATCTTCGATCTCTTTAGCTTTAAGAGCCGATTGATGATGCAAGGCTTCATAAACCAAAAACTCATCATCACTAAGGGTACTATCCTCAATTTGCGATTTCGTATTTAAACTGATGATCGTTTCACTTTCCAAAATTAAAGCACTGGGTAATGCCGCTTTCATGACTTCACCTAAGGAACACATATAATAATTAGAGATCCATTGCCAAAACTCAAGTTGTTTTATGGTCACTACAGGACTTTCATCAAGTATTTGATGTATTTCTTTAGCTTCATACTGTAGTGGTGCTTTTTGATGAACGTCAGCAACGATAGCGGTATAGATCTTCCGTTTACCAAAGGGTACAGCCACACGTATTCCTTTCTTTATAAAGCGGGATTCACTTTCTGTAATGGCATAAGTAAATAGCTTTTCTAATGCAATGGGTAAAATGACATCAATAAAATGTGGCATGAATCAAAATTAACTGCTTTCCGAATAAAAAAATAGCGAACCGGGAGGATTGTTAACAAATTATTGCCTCACAGGTTTTTTTTGGTGTTCGTCTCTTAAGCGTCGTATAGAGGCATTTAACTCAAATCCGAGTAATAGAATGTTGGCATTCAACCACATATAGAACAACAAGATCAATAAAGCACCAATCGATCCGTACAATTCGTTGTACTTTGAGAAGTTTTCAATGTAAATAGCAAACAAATAGGAAGTCAGCATGATTAGAATAGTTGTGAGTGCTGCACCTATTGAGAAAAACTTGGAGTGCCTGCTTTCTTTGGTACCAAAATAATACAAGGTGGCCGTAGCTATATAGATCATGATCACAAAAAAGGCATATTTGGCTATAACAATTCCAGTACGTTCTTGTCCAACATCAATATAACCGTGTTCCATGAGATTGTGTACTACATAGATTTGAAAGTATCCCAATACACCCACGGTAACGATTACAAGGCACGCTAGAATTAATGAAACCCCTAAGGCATAAAGGTATTGCCGCCAAACCGTACGATTGATATGTTCATGATACGAATGCTCAAAGCCAGAGAATATGGCATTCACACCATTGGTCATTAACAACAAAGACAACAGAAAAATAGACGATAATAAGCCGCCTTGGTTGTTTTTACTAATATTCTCAAAAATATTATGATTAAAAAAATCAGAGGTTTGAGGTGGTAAAAATGAATTCAAAAAGGCCAAGAAATCCTCTTGGAAATTCTCAAAAGGAATATAGGGTATGATTATAATAACGAATAACATAAAAGGAAATATGGCAGTAAAAAAACTAAAAGCTATGGCACTGGCTCTAGTGGTAATGGCACCTTCAGTGATCCCTACAACATACATTTCTAAAAGATCATATAACGATAAGCCTTCAAACCCAGGTAATTTGATTTTTTTAAGAAACCGAACTAATAAATTAATAACGGGGATCTTATCCAGCTTTTCCTCTATATGTTTAGACATGCTATACTGCTTTTAAACTGAGATCCATGTTGGACACGGAATGGGTTAATGCTCCTGAAGATATATAGTCCACACCACATTCAGCATATGCTCTTATTGTTTTTTCAGTAATACCTCCCGATGATTCCGTCAAGCATTTATTACCAATCATTTTAACCGCTTTTTTAGTATCCTTATAATTGAAATTATCAATTAGAATGCGATACACACCTTCATTTTGCAAGATCTCCTCGATTTCATCCAGATTTCGAGCCTCCACAATGATCTTTAGATCTTTTTGAGTCTCCTTTAAATAATTTTGTGTTAGTGTTATGGCTTTGGTTATACCTCCAGCAAAATCAATATGGTTGTCTTTCAACATAATCATATCATACAATGCAAATCGATGATTCTCTCCACCACCAATTTTAACGGCCCATTTTTCAAGTGCACGAATTCCAGGAGTTGTTTTTCTAGTGTCCAAGATCTTTGTACCAGTACCTTGTAATAAATTTACGAAGTGATTTGTTTTTGTTGCTATGGCACTCATGCGTTGCATCGCATTGAGCACTAGGCGTTCTGCTTTTAATATCGACAACGAAGCACCCTCAACATAAAAAACAATGTCTCCATATCTTACAGTGCTTCCGTCTTCAATCATAGTTTCCACCTCAAGATCGGGATCAACATGGTTAAATACCTGCTTTGCAAAATCAACTCCTGCAATAACCCCATTATCTTTAGCCAACAGCTTGGCCTTGCCTTTAGTCTCAGGAGGTATACACGCTAACGAGCTATGATCACCATCGCCAACATCTTCTCTTATAGCATTGGCAATTATAAGTTCAATTTCAGCTTGGAACTGGTCTTTTGATATCATCCTTTTTCTTTAAGGCTAAAATACTAATTTGACGTAACAATTTTAACCCTTAGATCGTCTGTAAATAAACTAAACTAATAAATGACCTACGAGAACCGCATCTTAAAACTAAGATCATACAAATTGATGCAGCTGTTTACCTGGGGTACTCGGATTCTTCTTTTTATCGGTTTCTTACCATCTGGACTGAAAAAACTACTAGGTGAACGATTTACACTTTTGGGTGTTGAAACACCTGTTGGTTTCTTTTTTGAAGCACTTTATCGCACTGGATTGTATTGGAACTTTATAGGATTCATGCAATTACTGGCTGGAATTTTACTCCTTATTCCCAGAACCTCCTTTTTGGGTGCATTGATCTACCTGCCCATTATTATTAATATACTAATTATTGTAGTCGCAATGCAATTTCGAGGTACTCCGTACATAGTCGCTTTGATGCTCTTGGCGAACCTTTATTTGTTACTATGGGATTATAAAAAGTTGAAAGCAGTTGTATTGGCCATTTTCACGCGTTAAATTTGCAACATGCAGATCAAACTACTGGCCATAGGTAAAACCGATAACAAAGCGCTACAATCATTAATTGATGATTATCAAAATCGTCTTTCACATTATATTCGATTTGAAATGGAGGTTATTCCTGATGTGAAAAATGCCAAACACTTATCAGAAGATCAGCAAAAACAAAAAGAAGGTGAACTGATCTTGCAAAAGATCAACAATCAAGATGTCGTTATTTTATTAGATGAAAATGGATCCACTAAGTCTTCAATCGCCTTTGCGAACCACCTACAAAAACACATGAATTCTGGTTTGAAACGTATGGTATTTGTTATTGGAGGTCCTTATGGCTTCTCAAATGACGTTTATGGCAAAGCAAGAGAAAAATTGAGTCTTTCAGCCATGACCTTTTCACACCAAATGGTGCGTTTGTTCTTCGTGGAGCAATTGTATCGTGCTTTTACCATATTGAAAAACGAGCCCTATCACCACCGATAGAGCTCGCTCAATATTCATTACTACTACTATGAATTTTCAACTTCTAGCGTCTGCTAAAAATTGATTTACGTTTTTTTAGTTGCCTTTCAATATCCTTGATAGAATTTTTCACGGCATCTTCATAATTATCTTCATTTGACGAAGCAAAAATTCGTGGACCTGGAGCACTGAACTCCATTTTACAAATCTTACCTTTTCCTTTTGGATCATTTAAATTCTCAAAATGCACCTCAGCACTAATCAACCAATGGTACTTTTTTGATAACCGTTTTAGTTTTTTATGAACATATGCATTCATGCTCTCACTAGTATCCATATGTACGTATTGAATATTAATTGTCATTCGAATTATTAATTTGAGTAAATATAATCTATTTGAGTATGTGGATAAATGATTTTTGTCATATTAGGTTAAAAAAATGATCAGTTAATTTGGTCAATTAAAACCGATTTGACCGTAGCAGCCATTACTTCTTGCCCTTTTTCATTGGGATGTATCCCATCAGCTAAAAAATGATCAAATTGCATCCCTGAGGAAAAATCAACATATTGCGTTTCTTCAGCTTCACAGTAACGTATTAAAGCTCTGCAAAAGCTTCGAATGCATTCGGAGTAGTTTTCATGTACAAAATTGAGTTCTGCTAGATTCATTGACGGTGTTGGAATCCCAATTAGAAATTCAATACCTAGAAAACGGGCTTGTCGGGTCATAGCATGAATATTTGCAATGATCAATTCATCTTTCAGGCCAAAATACAGATCGTTAGTTCCTCCAAGAATAAGCATATGTGATGGTTGATGTTCTAATAATAATGCATGACATCGTGCTAACATGCCAGTTGTAGTATCTCCACTGATTCCACAATTAATAATTTCAATGCTCATATCTTGCTCCAAAAGCTCGGTCCATCGCTTTGATAAATCAATGTCATAACCTTCGGTAAGACTATCTCCAAGACACAATAATTTCATACTATTATAATGGCATATAGGTTACTAAAAGAACTTGTAAGATAAAGAAAATCACTAATGGTATAAATAAATATCCAATGACATCTCGAGGCTGCAATTTAACTCCCGCGCCCATGATTGGAAAAACCAATAGTAAATAAAAAGGCTGCATAAAATTACTCAAACTCTCCCCATAAGCAATACTCAACGACGCTCGGGCAATCATTTCGGTTGTATTAGCACCAGAGATTCCAGCACCTATTTCTTTTACTGCTTCAATAATACTAGGACCAATTACTGCAAATTCACCTCCAGCAGAAGGAATGGCAAAATTAACAAAGCCTCCTGCAACAAAGGCAAAGAATGGGTATGTGTTCTCGGTAGCCACACTGGCCATTAAAAGGGCAAACTCCTTGCCTAACCCAGTGTATAACATAATACCCATAATGCCAGCATAAAATGGATATTGAAATAGAATACCTGAAACATTACTGCTGGAGCGCTTCATCGCAATTACAAAGCGCATTGGTGTTTTATGTAGTAATAAACCTGTCATCAAAAAAATAAAGATCATAATGTTGAAATTCAATTCAAACCCATTAGAACTAAAATGATATATCACATAACTCAAGCCCATCATTGCTATGACCAGTTGCAGAACAAAACTATTATTCAATGTGTCCGATAATGCTTTAAAAGGTAATTTTAAGCCTTGCGCCTCTTCCTTGATAGACAGGTTTGAGGAAGTTGTAGTTTCATCTTTTAGATCATCAATTTGTTGAAGTGAAGCATCCTTAGGAGATAGCACATACATCAAAAGAGGTGCAACAACCACAAATGTGATGATCATGGCAATATTGAGTATTGAACCTAGCGTATATGAAGTAGGAATAACTGTATTTAAAACTCCAGCTTCAATAAGATAATTCTTGTCGGTATTCAACAGTAAAGGAATAGAACTGGACAATCCTAATACCCAGCTTCCCATGGAGACGTAAACGCAAGCAACTAAATAAGGGTAATTCAATCCCTTTACTCGCAACGCCAGTTGCCTTGCCAATACCGAAGTTACTACTACCCAACCAAAACTCACCAAACACAATAATGCACCAACTAAAGTGACAAAAAAATAAACCTGTCCTGGTTTGTTGACGTAAACAGAAAGTTTGTCAATGCCCTTATTAATCGCAGGTGAAAGGGCAATACTAAATCCAGTTATGATTATGAGTACAATCTGCATCCCGAATGACAGTAAATCAAAAAATCCATCGTACCAAGCAACAATAATTTCTAAAGGACTGGATTTCATCCAAATAAGTGCAACCAAACCAGCAATTAATGTTAAGGCTAATGCAAACACATAAGAGTCCGGCATGATTCTAAGGAATATTGCTGTGAATTTTTCTCCTAATTTTCTTAACATATCTTCATATTAAAAGGCTTCACCAATTCTAAAACTTAAACTCCAATCTTCTTTTCCAACAGCCACATCCAAACCAATATTAAATTTACTATTGTCAAAAACCCGATACCTAACACCTGTACCAATTCCAGGGTAAAGATCCCAATCAAACTCCGGGTTAGGTGATCCGTATATCGTTGCTAATCCTGCAAAGCCAACTAAACCAAAACGTTTCTTTAAATTCCATCGGTATTCACCCTGTACAGCCATTAAGCCATCCCCGCGAAATTTTGCATCCGAATACCCTCGTATATCTTTGCCTCCAATTACTACCTGTTGTTCAAATTTCACGTCACCCAAACCAAACTCACCATTGAACCTCACAGCAATAACATTTTTTTTATGAGCAAAATACTTATTATAAGTTGTGATCAGTTTTCTAGCAGATCCCGTGTTACCCCCTAACCCATCTGGATAAAAACGCCAATCGGCAGTAATCTTATGACCCTCTGAAGGATAGTATACATCATCTCGTTTATCCGATAACAAGCTCAAATTAATAGAGTTTTGATAGGTATTGGTTTCTTCGTTAATCTCTTCAGAAATAGATTCGTATTTGGCAAATGTCATTCCTAAGCCACCATAAAGTTCTCCAAAGATATAGCGCTTAACGGTAACACCTATTTGAGTAGCTTGCGTAGTAAAATCGTAAAAATTATTTGAGGTAACATCCTCTAGATACAACTGAGAATTTAAATTCCCTGTAATCAAATAAGCACTAGCTCGCCATTTGTCTTCGAGAACATACAATTGGGTAAAACCAAGAACAAAATAAGACTCGTTTGTACTGTAAACACCCAGTAAACCTGCAATCGATTTCGGAGAAATATCATCTTCTTTATCCACATGAAACAGCATCATAGGCAATGCGCCAAACATCAATTTAAGGTTACGATCGTAATTCACATATGGCATGACCTTAAACTCCGTTTTCTTGGAGTCTTTATCATTTGTATTGGTTAATTGTTGTGAATATGTTGTACTAAACACAGCTAGAAAACAAATTAGCACCGTTTTTTTTAACATATAAATGCAGTAAGTGTATTTTTGCTGTACTAAAGTAGGTTAATTAAATAGTTCATGCAACTGGTATTTGCCACCAATAATGAAAATAAATTGAAGGAAGTTAAACGACTAATGCCCCAAAATATAGACCTCCTAAGTCTTTCGGATATTGGTTGCACTGAAGATATCCCTGAAACACAACCTACCATAGAAGGGAATGCCATTCAAAAATGCCTATACATTCAATCTAATTATGGTTATGATTGTTTCGCCGATGATACGGGATTGGAAGTTTTGGCATTAAATGGGGCACCAGGCGTTTATTCTGCTCGCTATGCCGGGAATCATCGGGATACTAATGACAATATGAATAAGTTATTGGATGAGCTTATTGAAATTAAAAACCGAAGCGCTCAATTTAAGACAGTGATTGCATTGCATCTTCATAGCCAGCTGTATACTTTCACAGGCTTATGTCAAGGTGAAATTACATATCAAAAGAGAGGTGATAGAGGTTTTGGATATGATCCAATTTTTCTACCAAAAGGTTATGATCAAACCTTTGCCGAAATCGATATCGAACTTAAAAATGAAATTGGCCATCGTGGAAAGGCTGTAAAACAACTAATTCAGTTTTTGGATACTTACTGATGCAAGAATCACAAAAGTTAATTACATTAGCATTACAAACAATATTAATCCCTTTACATGTCAAAGCCAACGCCAGATTACATGCACATTTCTAAAAGGCAAATTCTTTTTAGTCGCTATTTCACGGCCATTTTAATTGACCTAACAGTTTTAAACCTTTTTAATGAATTCTGGGAAAATGTTCATATTGAAAGCTTCAGCATATCTTTATTGGCTGCTATTGTCTTGCAACTTATGCTACAGCTTACTTTTAAAGTGGAGCATGGCGTAGGATCTCATCTTCAAAAAAAAGGTCGTAAGGGACTTCGAATATTTACCGCATGGGCTTTACTTTTTGGATCCAAATTTTTGATTCTGTATGTCTTAGAGCTTCTGTTTGGAGATAAACTTATGTTCCATGGTGCTTATCACGGTATCGTTGCATTTATACTGGTTATTGTAAGTATGATCGCTGCAGAGGCTTTCATCAAGTGGATTATACACTCCGTTTTAGGAGATAAAGAGTCAACACCTTCTAATTAAATAATTTAACACTATCTTTGCCGCCAATTCCTCAGCGAGAGGATGTGTTACCTGAAGTTTTAGGATTAAGTATGGACGATACGCTTCACATGTAACACTTAGTTAACATTATCGGTATACTTAATTTAAAATGAACACATTCCATTCCATTGGTCTTGAAGCACATCTGCTACAAGCCATTAACGACCTCGGTTTTGAAAGCCCTAGTGAAGTTCAATCCAAGGCCATTCCACTATTACTAACACGTGAAACCGATTTGGTTGCCTTGGCTCAAACAGGAACAGGCAAAACAGCTGCTTTTGGTTTTCCTATGCTGCAAAATATTGATATCAATAGCCGTACTACACAGGGTCTTATTTTATCGCCTACGCGTGAACTTTGTTTGCAAATCACTAACGAATTACAACAGTATGGAAAGTACTGCAATGGTTTGAATGTCACAGCTATTTACGGCGGTGCTAGTATAACGGATCAGGCTAAACAAATCAAGAAAGGGGCGCAGATTATTGTTGCTACTCCTGGACGTATGAAAGACATGATAGGCAGAAAAATGGTAGACATTAGTAAGATTACTTACTGTGTTCTTGATGAGGCTGATGAAATGCTAAATATGGGATTTTATGAGGACATCACTTCAATTTTATCTCATACACCAAAAGACAAAAGCACATGGCTCTTTTCGGCTACTATGCCAAAAGAAGTGGCTACTATTGCCAAAAAATTCATGTTTGATCCTGAAGAGATTACTGTAGGTGCTAAAAATGTAGGTGCAGAAAATGTAAGCCATGAATTCTATTTGGTCAATGCTCGTGATCGCTATGCAGCATTAAAAAGACTAGCTGACGCCAATCCCGATATTTTTTCGGTGGTCTTTTGTCGTACTAAAAGAGACACTCAAAAAGTGGCCGAGAAATTAATTGATGATGGCTACAATGCAGGTGCTTTGCATGGAGACTTGAGTCAAAATCAACGTGATCTCGTAATGAAGTCATTTAGAAACAAACAAATTCAAATGTTGGTGGCCACTGATGTTGCAGCACGAGGTATTGATGTTGATGATATCACTCACGTGATCA
>CAYZKX010000046.1:0-11728 GCA_964479055.1 uncultured Flavobacteriaceae bacterium | reverse complement strand
CCTTCTAAAGAACTCTTTACTTCGCTCATAAAAGTTTCAACAGTTGCTTGTACATCACCTTTTTCAATTCCTAATTTCTCTGAAATTTTCGCTACAATATCAGCCTTCGTCATTATTAATTTTTTTTTAGGGTTATCTATTTAATTATAAGGGTTGCAAATATATGTATTTTAAATTCAATATTTCAAACCTAATACACTTAATTTTAATCGAATAAAGGGTTATTTTTGCCAAAATCAATACAATTTCATGCAATTTTATGAGATTTTAACAAACTGGTATTCAATACATAAGCGTGAATTGCCATGGCGAGACACCAAAAACCCTTATTATATATGGTTGTCTGAAATTATTCTACAACAAACACAAGTACATCAAGGATTGCCGTATTATAAGGCGTTTGTTAAGCAATTCCCATCAATTTATGATTTGGCCAATGCTACCGAAGACGAGGTGTTAAAACTTTGGCAAGGACTGGGCTATTATTCACGTGCTCGAAACTTACATTTTACAGCGAAGTATGTAGTAGAACATTATAATGGTGAATTTCCAACTACCTATAATCAACTAATTACCCTAAAAGGAGTTGGCGATTACACGGCTAGTGCTATTGCTTCTATTTGCAATGATGAAGCATGTGCGGTTGTTGATGGAAACGTATATCGCGTTTTGGCGCGACACTTTGGTATTCAAACACCTATTAATACCACCACAGGTCAAAAGCAATTTAAGACGTTGGCACAATCATTGCTCCCGCAATCCAAAATAGGGGATTATAATCAAGCCATCATGGAATTTGGTGCCAATCAATGTAAACCAAAATCTCCAGATTGCATGTCTTGCGTACTTAATTCTACGTGCGTGGCTTATAGCAAAGATTTAGTGAAACTGTTACCACAGAAATTGAGAAAGCAAACCATTAAAAAACGCTATTTGAATTATTTGGTGTTTGTTTCTAATGATAATAGAACCATTCTTCGAAAAAGAACCGCAAAAGGCATTTGGATGAATTTGTACGAATTTCCGTGTATCGAGTCTAACACTAATTTGGGAAGAGCCTCCTTATTAAATCATGACGACTTTAAGAATAAACTTCAATCAAATGAGTATGAAATTAACCTTCATAATAAGAAGGTCATAATTCATAAACTGTCGCACCAACATTTATATTCTAAGTTCTGGATTGTGCGGGTAGAGCGCTTACCCCAAGAAGGGATTCCTTTGAATAAATTAAAGGATTTTGCCGTGCCGCAATTGATCCACAATTTCATTTCAGACTATAACTTTGACTAGGAAAATATTTGTGATAATTTTTCATTACTTTTAGATAAGCACACTAATAATTCTACTAATTTTGTAGTATAAAAATTTAAAAGACATGTCGGGAACATTGAACAAAGTAATGCTCATTGGGCATTTAGGAGATGAAATAAAATTACATTATTTTGATGATAGAAATTGTGTTGGCCGTTTTCCATTGGCAACCAACGAAACCTATACCAACAAACAAACTAACGAGCGTGTAACCAATACCGAGTGGCACAATATAGTGGTTCGAAATAAGGCTGCCGAAATTTGTGAGAAATACTTAAATAAAGGGGACAAGGTATACATTGAAGGACGCATAAAAACTCGAAAGTGGCAAGACGATAAAGGTAATGACCGTTACTCAACAGAAATTCACTGTACGGACTTCACCTTTTTAACCAACAGGAATGACAATGAGGGATATGCACAAAGTCAACCTCAAGCTGCACCTCAAAAATCTGCACCTGATATTGTTGCAGAACCGATTGGGAATGATGATGACGATCTACCATTCTAAAGATTAACTAAAGCTATTTACTTTGGACCCTGAACCCAGTTTACATTTACTCACTTTTTTAGCTATAGATTTATCGGCAGTTTCTGGTTTTGTATTACTGTTCACTCTGTTAATATGTTCGGCCCTTGTTTCAGGAGCTGAGGTGGCATTGTTTTCGTTAACACAGGCTGAGATCGATGCCGAGTTGGAATCAAATTCCAAACCTATTGAGATCGTCTCCAAATTACTGGAAAAACCACATAAGCTATTAGCAACAATTTTGGTGGCCAATAATTTTATCAATATTGGCGTGGTTTTGCTTTTTGCTTATTTAAGTCAGTATCTTTTTAATTCGGTAGAGTCTGAAGTGATTCGATTTATCATAGAAGTCATTGTAGTGACTTTTTTGATCTTATTGTTTGGCGAGATTCTTCCAAAGGTTTATGCCAGTCGCAACAATATTTCGTTTTCAAAATTCATGGCTTATCCCTTAAAGTTTCTTGATGTGGTTATCGCTCCTTTAAGTATTCCTATGAGAAGCTTCACACGATCTATAAATGCCAAATTGCGACAACAAAAATCCAATTTAAGCGTAGACCAATTGTCACAAGCATTAGAACTCGCTAGTGATGAAGACACAACAAAAGAAGAACAAAAAATTCTTCAAGGAATAGTAAATTTTGGCAATACCGATACCAAACAAGTGATGCGTCCGCGTATAGATATCTTTGCTTTGGATAATACCTCTACGTTTAAGGAAATTCTGCCTGAGATCATTAAAAATGGGTATTCACGTATTCCTGTTTACACCGAAAATGTTGACCAAGTTATTGGCATCTTGTATGTCAAAGACCTATTACCTTATATTGACAATCCGAAGTTTGACTGGACCACTTTATTGCGTGAACCATATTTTGTTCCTGAGAATAAGAAATTGGATGATCTAATGTCGGAATTTAAAGAAAAGAAAGTGCATTTGGCCGTAGTGGTTGATGAGTATGGTGGGACTTCAGGATTGATCTCGCTTGAAGATGTGATCGAAGAAATAGTAGGTGACATTAGTGATGAATTTGATGATGACGACCTGATCTACTCCAAACTGGACGACCATAATTTTGTTTTTGAAGGGAAGACCAATCTCAAAGACTTTTATCGCATTATTAAATTGGAGGATGAGACTATTTTTGAAAGTAATAAAGGTGAAGCCGAAACTATAGCGGGCTTTGTTTTGGAGATTTCAGGTAGCTTTCCAAAGCGCAATAGTAAAATAACTTTTGAAAATTACGTTTTTACTATTGAAGCTATTGATAAAAAACGAATTAAACGTCTTAAAGTGACTATTGGAATATGAAGCAACTCTTGTCCGTTTTGTTGGTAATGATTGTTCTAGGCTGTAAAGAAGATCCTATTCCTAAGCCTAATGCGTACCTCAGATTAGACTATCCTAAACCCAACTACAATCGATTGGATGTAGGCTTGCCATTTACCTTCGAGAAAAATACTTTTTCAGATAGTATCAGTACCATAAAGGTTTCAAACGGTGGTCGCGATAAAGGTATTGATCTGGTTTATCCAAAAATGAAAGGCACTATCTATCTCACTTATAAACAAATTGATCCAGACAATTTAAAAGACTTTTTGATAGATGCTCAAAATCTAACCCAAAAGCATACCATAAAGGCCGATGAAATTGTAGAACAACCGTATATCGATAACACTAACAAAGTTTTTGGAATGTTTTATGAGGTTGGGGGTAATGCAGCTTCTCAGTCGCAGTTTTATGTTACCGATAGTATCAATCATTTCATAACTGGGTCGTTATACTTTTATGCTAAACCCAATTACGATTCTATTTTACCAGCGGCTTATTATTTACGTAATGATATTAAACATTTAATGGAGACCATTAGATGGAAGGAGTAAAATAGAAATATTAATATTCATATAGGAGGTCATTACAACATGATAATTCTGTTAAACGATATAATGATAAGAAGACTTTTTTCTTGGCAGTTGATTGTAATGATGACTTTCTTTTGTCAGTCACAAAATGTTGTTCCTATTTTCCAAGCACCAATTGACACTCCTAATAATACTTATTATAAAGATTTAGACAATGATTTTAACCCTTATGTGGGTAAGTGGAAATGGAGTGAGGGTAGTAATTCATTAACTATAGTTTTTGATAAAGTAGTTATGGTACCTGATGGAAATGATTATGAAGATCTTTTAGTTGGAGCTTATATTTATGTTGAAAGGAATACCGAAAGAGTTAATACTTTTCCATTGGCAAAGGATCTCAAAAAAATAAATAATAATCATATAATTAATCTGCTAATTACTGATAAGATTAAACCATTTATGCCTACTTGTCCTGAATGTCCTAAAAATGTGAGATATATTACTTTGTCTATTACAGAACCTAAGGCATCTGGTGTATATGGAAAAGCTTGTATGGTATATTTTGTTGATGATGGTATAGAAAAAATTCGAATACGTTTTTGGAATGCCTATAATGAAAACCTCAGAGCCGATTATAATGGACCAATGTATCTAGCGATTCCAGAAATGTCATTGTTCACATTAACAAAGCAATTACCTTAATAAAAAAACCGCTTGCTAGCGGTTTTTTTATTTATACATTTTTTAAAGATTATGCCTTGTCTTTCTTTTCGGCGCAGCAGTCTTTTTTACATGCTTCTGAACAGGCTTTTTTCTCAGCTTCCGTCTTGCCTTTGCAGCAGTCTTCACCATTTTTACAAACGTGAGCTTTGTCTTTACCAGTTCCAGGTGCCTTAGCTTCAAAACTCTCAACAGTACGCATATTTTTAACAGAATAAGTAGCACCTACATTACTTACCGTTTCTTCAAGTGCGTTAGGAGTTACTTTGGCTTCATCAAATTCCACCATGGCCATTTCGGCTTCAAAATCTACCTTGGCCGATTTCACACCTTCCATGCCAGCTAACTTCTTTTCAATAGTTTTAGCACAACCCATTTCGCAGGTCATACCCTCTATGGTAAATTCTGCTTTTGCATAAGTGGCGTTGGGGTCTAGCTCAGCCTTTACTTCTGTAGCAGTTACGTCCACAGTTTTTACCTCTGGCGTAGATTCATTCTTGCAGGCCACTATGACTAATGCAAATAGAATCACTACTACTAATTTTCTCAATGCTTTCATAAATAAATAGTATTGTGTTCTGTACAAAACTACTAATAAAAGCTGTTATTTGCTGTTAAATTATGCACTTTTGCTGTATGCTCTTAAAGATCCTTTATGAATAGAAAATGGGTAATACTAATTGCGTTATCATTGATTTGGGGGAGCTCATTTATTCTTATTAAAAAAAGTTTAATAGGACTTACACCTTTTCAAGTAGGGTCACTGCGAATGTTTTTTGCCTCCATTTTTATTTTTATAGTTGGCTTCAATAAGATCAAACTGATAAAGAAACAGCAGTGGAAATGGATTGCTGCAACAGGGTTCTTGGGTACGTTTGTTCCAGCCTTTTTGTTTGCTATTGCCGAAACAGAGATTGATAGTAATATAGCCGCCATTCTTAATTCACTTACACCATTAAATACCTTGTTATTTGGATTTGCAATTTTTAGTATTAGATCAACCAAAAGGCAAATTTTAGGGGTACTCATAGGTTTTATTGGTACCGCTGTTTTGATTGGTGAAGGCATGCAACTTAATCCGGATCAGAATTATTACTTTGCCGGCTTTGTTATTTTGTCAACTATTCTATACGCTTTAAATGTCAATATCATTAAAAAACACCTTCATGCTATAAGTGCACTCACTATAACAGCGGGCAATTTTGCTGTAATCATAATTCCAGCTATCATAGTATTAATTTTTAGTGGATTCTTTTCCGCTGAAACATTGACCAACCCAAAATTAAAAACAGCCATAGGTTTTGTAGTTATTTTATCCTTATTTGGTACCGCGGTTGCCAAAGTATTATTTAATAGATTGGTCCAAATTGCCTCTCCCGTTTTTGCAACTTCGGTGGCTTATTTAATGCCATTGGTAGCTGTTGGTTGGGGTTATCTGGATGGTGAAGGTTTTAGTCTTATTCAAGGCTTAGCAACTATACTTATATTGTTTGGAGTCTATTTGTCAAAACAACGAACATAAAAAAAGTCCGAAAATTAATATTTCCGGACTCTTTTAAAAAGTATCTTAATGTATTAATTAAAATCTTCGTCGGTCACGCCCTCATTCACTTTTACATTGCTCACATTCATTGAGATTACTTGAGGACCAGCTTTTATTTGATAGAAGTATGGGAACTTCACACCATTGACATCCGAATAGTTACCAAGATCAGTCACACTGGTAATACTTTGCCCCTGAGCTTCAACTGTAGATTCAGTGCGCACCAATAATCCAGATTCGGCATCATAATATCTGTAAGTTGCTTTATCACCTTTCATCACCTTTACTTTGTAAACATCCTTAGCATCAATTGTTGTAACCAATTCTAATGAAACATTGGCCATGTCATAATGCAATTCAGGGAAAATTGTGCGTTCAGCTTGTTTCTCTGCGACTTCTTCAGCAGAAAGCTCTTTTTTCATGCCCTGTTGCTCATTATATCCAGATTCGCCATTGAATTTTTGCTTAACAATGGTACCCATTCCTTCTATATTCATTTCAAGGGACTCTTTATTAGGAGTCATTTGTTTCATCTCAGCAGTTGGTTTAAAAGGAGCGCCTTCAATAGTTACATTGGCACTTGAATGCACTGTTGTGACAGCTATAGCTTTATCTTTACCGCCTACAGCATTAATATAAGCATCAATTACTGTTTGAGCAGTTACACCTTCTGGAATAGGTTTTGAGAATTCTGGTTTTTCAACCGGATTAGCATAGGTATCGTAGTATTTAATTGGAATTCCTGATTTCTCCAAATTCTCCAAAACATCACTTCCTTTACCTACAATGACAATACGTGCATTATCTAAAAGAAAATATTTGTTTGCCACACGCTTGACATCATCAGCCGTAACAGCATTTATTTTTTCAAGGTAAGTGGAGTAATAGTCATCTTCGAGATCATTAATCTTAATATTCAATGCATAATTAGCAATAGTCTGCGGTCGCTCAAGTGCTCTTACAAAGCTACCGGAGTAAAGCGCTTTGGCTTTTGCTAAAGTTTCAGGTGTCACGGTTTCAGTTCTAATTCTATTGATTTCATTGAGAATTTCAACAACAGAGCTGTCCGTCACTTCATTTCTAACTTTAGCATAAGCATTGAATCGGGAAACATATTTGTCTGAACTCAAATTGGAGTACGATCCATAAGTATAACCATGTGTTTCTCTTAAATTTCTGTAGAGATAAGCACTACCGCCACCTCCTAATATATAAGATGTGATTAATGCCGCATGATAATCAGCGTCACTCATCTTTAAATTGATGTTGTTGGTTACTGAGATATCAGACTGTGTAGCATTTGGCATATCAACGAAATTGATCTGCTGATACTGTACATTTGGAGTGGCCTCTGGCATCCCTTCATTGAGTCCGGTGCCTTTTACCCATAGTCCAAATGTATTTTCAATTTTTCCTTTAATCTTATTTGCATCCACATCACCTATAACAACTAAATAGGCATTCCCTGGGTTAAATTGCTCAGTATAATAGGTTTTTACATCTTGTAACGTAATATTGTTTAAAGTTTCTTCAGAAATAAATTCTCCATAAGGATGATGCGTGCCATATGATAATGCGCTGCCTACCCTTGACGCAACGGCATCCACACTTTTCTCATTGGATTTTAGACCTTCGATCTGTTTGTCTTTTTCTTTTTGAAACTCTTCTTCAACTAATAATGGATTTATGGCTGCATCAGACATTAATTCTAAAATACGATCAGAATATTTTGATAAACCACTGGCAAATGCACTGCTTCCACCAAAGTTCATATTCGCACCGAGAAAGTCAACTTCTTCGTTAAAGTCGTCCTTAGGAATAGATGTTGTTCCATTACCTAGCATGGCGCCTAAAATAGAAGACACACCAGCTTTATCACCATCTAATGAAGGCACATTATCAATTCGCAATTGGTATGATACACGAGGTAATTTGTTGTTTTCTACAATCATTACCGTTAATCCATTTGACAGTTGGAATTCAACCGGTTTTTGAAGGTTTATCTTTGGTGCCGGTCCTGGCTTTGGTTGTTGCGATCGGTCAATCTGCGCATCCACACAAAACGAGGTGATAAATAATGTTAGGAGTATATATAATTTAATTTTCATGTGTTGTCGTGTTAAATTATTCATCTTTCTTTTCTGGTAAATATTCTAAAATCAATCGCTGGTTTGGATTCAGATATTTCTTGGCTACAGCTTGGATATCTTCTCTTGTAATTGAACGATAGATATCGATCTCCTTATTGATCAAATTTGTGTCGCCATACATCATGTAGTAATTGGCCAACGATCCAGCAATACCTAAAATACTTGAATTTGAATTCACAAATTGACTTTCAAATTGATTTTGTAGTTTTTCATAATCGCGTTCAGAGATCAATTCGTTTTGAATTTTCAACACTTCTTCATCCATTTCAGCCAGTAAGGTATCAAGACTTACATCACCAAGAGGTAATCCAAAAATAACATACATACTGTAGTCTTCTTGACTAAGGTTTAAGGCACCTGTTTGCAGTGACATTTTCTTCTCATCTACTAGTTTTTTATACAACTTCGAAGATTTACCATTACTCAAATAGTTGGAGATCATGTTCAGCACATAAGCGTCACGCTCTTTAAATGAAGGTGTGCGGTAAGCAGACATGATCGCCGGTATTTGAATGTTAGGATCATATGCTTTGGCCTTAATTGTTTCTGTGATAGGATCTTCTTTACCGTAATTTCTTGGTATATCCTCACCTCTAGGAATTGGTCCAAAATAATCATTGATCATTTTCTTAACGGCAGTTACGTCAATATCCCCAGCAACACTTAAAACGGCGTTGTTTGGCACATAGAATTTTTTGTTGAAAGCTTCAAACTCTTCTAATGTAGCAGCATCAAGGTGTTCCATTTCTCCAATGGTAGTCCAACGGTATGGGTGATTTTTAAACATATGTTTTTTTACGTTCTCAAGAAAACGACCGTATGGACTATTGTCAACGCGCATACGCTTCTCTTCTTTAACCACTTCATTTTGTGTGTCTACCGCCAGTTGATCGATAACAGGATGAAGCAGACGTTCCGATTCCATCCACAGACCTAATTCAACGTTATTAGAAGGAAGAGTCATAAAATAATAAGTACGGTCGTCATTTGTAGTGGCATTATCTGATCCTCCATTTGAGCTTATTATATAATCCCACTGCCCACGTTCTATATTGACACTTCCAGTAAATAACAGGTGCTCAAAAAAATGGGCAAAACCTGTACGTTCAGGATTTTCGTCTTTGGCACCAACATGATAGGTCATAGTTACTGCTACAACTGGTGCTGAGTTGTCTTGATGAAGAATAACATGCAAACCATTGTCAAGGTCATACTCTTCAAATTTAACCTCTTGTGCAACTATAGAACAACCCATAAATACAAAAGCGATTAAAACAATTAAGTTTCTCATAAGAATTTTTTAAGATTAAACGATTGATTTACAGCACAACATCTCTATTGATCTGTGAGGCACAAAAATAAAAAATGAAAGGTTGAATTGTATTATCTTTTTCAAAAAAAATAAGTGATTTATAGGATTAAATTGATTTTTTTCAGAAATTTAATGTGAAGTCATCAACACCATTTAGAAATTATGAATAGACTATCACTGCCTTTTCGATTTGGACTCGTGATTTGTGGTCTATTGATTGCTTACTTTTTATTCTTATCCCTTTTCGATAAGCATATCTCTCCGGTTTACAGTTTTTTCAATTCTATAATCACTGGTTTTGGACTTTATGAAGTCATTAAAATATTTAAACTTAAGCAAGACAGTACTTTTAATTATATTGATGGATTCAAAATTAGTTTGATCACTGGTACTATAGCCACAATTGGTTTTACCGTGTTCTTCGCTTTTTATGCCACGGAGTTTAATCCGTCATTCTATGATACATTACTTCAAGAACTCAATGTAGATATGAGTCCAGGACTTCTCATATTTGCTGTAGCTATGTTAGGCATGGCAACCACACTAATTGCGACCTTAACTTTGATGCAATTATTTAAACCTTCAAATAACCTTTCATAAAAGCAAAAAACGTTTGTGCATTAGTAAAATAGCAGTATATTTGCACCCGCCTTCTAATGAAGGTTAGATTTTGATCAATAAATTAATAATAAACGTTACGCTATGTACGCAATTGTAGAGATAGCAGGGCAACAATTTAAAGTTGAAAAAGACCAAAAGGTGTTTGTTCATCGTTTAGCTACAGAAGAAGGTAAAAAAGTCGCTTTTGACAATGTTCTTCTTTTAGGTGATGGTGACAAAGTTACTGTTGGCGCCCCAGCTATAGACGGCGCTCAAGTAGGAGCTAAAGTCTTAAGACACCTTAAAGGTGACAAAGTGATCGTCTTCAAAAAGAAAAGACGTAAGGGATACAGAGTAAAGAATGGTCATCGCCAGTCTTTAACTGAAATTCAAATAGAAGGTATTGTAGCTTCAGGTGCTAAGAAGGCTAAAGCTGAACCAAAAGCAAAGGCTGCACCAAAGGCAGAACCAAAAGCTAAAGCTGAGGCACCAAAAAAGGCTGAACCAGCAAAAGCAGAGGCTTCAAATGACCTAAGCAAAATGACTGTTGCTGATTTAAAGGCAATGGCTAAAGAAAAAGGTATCACAGGATACTCATCTATGAAGAAAGCAGAATTAGTAGCTGCTTTAAGTTAAATTATAAAATCGAAATATCATGGCACATAAAAAAGGAGTCGGAAGTTCGAAAAACGGTAGAGAGTCAGAAAGTAAACGCCTTGGCGTAAAGATTTTTGGTGGTCAGGCAGCAATTGCCGGTAACATTATCGTAAGACAAAGAGGTACTACACATCACCCAGGGGAGAATGTGTATGCTGGTAAAGATTATACATTACATGCTAAAGTTGATGGTATTGTAAAATTTCAAAAGAAAGCAGGAGGAAAATCATACGTTTCTGTAGAGCCATTTGAGGCTTAAGGATTTCTCTAGTTAAGATAAATAGAAGCCCTCTTTGGAAACAAAGAGGGCTTTTTATTGCGATAAAATTAATATTTTTATATTAGTAATCTTACTTCAAATCATTCATTGGCTTTTAAATTGAATCTTAAATTAAGTATGAATAATTCAATTCGTTTTGTATTTATCGTAATTTTTGTTGTTCATTTCAGCCAGGCTCAAGGGAACTATCGTTATGAGAATTTTGGTAACAGATCCATTCTATTAAATGGTAACGTTACTGGTAGTGTTGAAGACTTGGGATTAACTTACTATAATCCATCACGACTTGCTATTTTAGATTCACCTAACTTCACCATTTCTGGAAAGGCGTATGAGCTTAATGAGGCTAAATTGAGTCGCATCATTGGGGAAGACACTGATCTTAGATCATCCGATTTTAATGCCATTCCAAGTATGGTAGCGGGAACCTTTAACTTGAAATCTATGGAGAACCATTATTTCGCATACTCCTTTATTTCGAGATACCGATCAAAATTAGATTTAGGGTACAATAGCGGTGTATTGGTAACAGATCCTATGACACCGGAAGACAACATAGAGCGTTCATCCCTTCAAGTAGGATTACAAAATAATTTAAGGGATGAGTGGATAGGCCTAACTTGGGCGACTAAGATTAAAGAAAATTTGGCTATTGGAGCCTCGTTATTTCTATCATTATATGCATTTGATGGTAGCAGTAATGTTAATTATTATACTGAAGCCGAAGATGGTATTACTTCATATAATGAGAATATTGGAT
>CAYZKX010000045.1:0-11791 GCA_964479055.1 uncultured Flavobacteriaceae bacterium | reverse complement strand
TTTTAAATTATTTGTGAATTACAAGCTCAAGATAAAAGAGGCCAAGGCACTTGGTTTTGATGAAAAACCTTCATATGAACGCGAGTTTGAAAATTATAAAAAACAACTTTCAAAAAATTATTTGACCGATCATAAAGTCACAGAAGAATTGATCAAAGAAGCCTATCAACGTTCACAATATGACGTGCATGTTGTCCATATTCTTATTCCTTTAGATGGTCAATTGAATGACACGTCCACGGTATATCAGAAAATGTTGAACTATAAGGAAAGATTGGCTAATGAGGACTTTGAGGCCATTAAAACCAGCTTACCATCTGATAGTGATATTATTGCTGAAGACCTTGGTTATTTTTCAGCATTTAAGATGGTCTATAATTTTGAAACCACAGCTTACAATACTCCGGTAGGAGAGGTGTCAGACCCATTTAAAACACGATTTGGTTACCATGTACTCAAAGTATTAGATAAGCGTGAATCCCGAGGTGAAGTCACGGTGGGCCATATCATGTTGGCTAACAAAAACAATGATAGTATTGAGGATCCTGCTGTAAAGATCAATGAGATACATAGATTATTACTGCAAGGCGAAACGTTTGAATCCCTAGCAAAACAGTTTTCTCAAGACCGTAGTACGGCACAAAATGGAGGGAAATTAAAGTCATTCAAAAGTGGTCAATTGACCTCTCAAATATTTGAGGATAAAGCATTTAGCTTAACTAATATAGGTGAAATTTCAGAGCCGTTTCAAACCGAATACGGCTGGCATATTGCCAAATTGTATGATAAAAAAGGGAATCCTAGTTATGATGAGGCTAAAAGCCAAATAGAGCAACGCGTGAAACGTGACATTCGCTCTCAGGTGATTACGGAAGCATTTGTAGATAGCTTGAAAACCTTTTATAAGGTCAATACGGAAACCGATCTGTCTTACTTTAAAGGAATTATTGACAAAAACTATTTCACTTCACCTTGGTCCATACCACAAGACCTACCCAAGGAAAAGGTGTTGTTTAAAATTGAAGGCAATGCTGTGAAGTATCATACATTTGCCAACTACTTGAAAGGAATACAAAAACGAATGCGCGTTGAACAACCTATAGATCAGATGGTGGAAGATCAATACAAGTCTTTCGCCAATCAACAAATATTAAAATATCATGAAGATAATCTCGAAAAGGTAAACACTGAATATGCTCATGTTTTAGCCGAATATAGAGATGGTTTATTATTGTTTGATCTCATGCAAGAAAAAGTTTGGAATGCCGTTCAAAGAGATACTATGGCACTTGAGACCTATTATAATAAAAACAAAGCTAAATACACATGGCCAGAACGTATTGATGCAGTAATTGCCACTGGGTCTGACCCAAAGATCATAGCTCAGGTCAAACAAAGTATGGAAGCTGGTACTAGTATAGATACCTTGAATCAACAAATCAATACTGATTCAAAACAGAATGTCATTTTTACCTCCGGAAAATTTGAAAGAGGAGATCGTGTTTTGCCAAAGGAATTCAAATTTGAAAAAGGCGTTTCTAAAATATATAATGACAATAATGCCTACTACGTCATACATGTCAAGGAAATTGTCCCTGAAGCATTGAAGTCGTTTGAGGAGGCTAGAGGTAATGTCATTTCCGAATATCAGGTTGAATATGAGAATCTATGGATTGAAGAACTTCAAAAAAAATATCAACTTCAAGTTGACGAACAGGTTTATAAAGGGATTAAGTCACAAATCAATAAATAATTGTACAAACAAAGTTTAATAAGCATTTTAGCTTGCGTTTTATTCAGCGCCTGTCATTTATTTGAAAATGAAACAGAAGGAATTCCTGTAGCGCGTGTCAACGACAACTATTTGTATCAACATGACATTGAGAAGCTTGTTACCGAAGGCACTTCTCGAGAAGACAGTATTCTGCGTGTGACCAATTACATTAATCAATGGGCTACAGAACAATTATTGATCAATGGGGCACAATTAAATTTACCTGAAGTGGAGCTGGAAGGATTTGAAGAATTGGTAAGACAATACCGATCCGATTTATATACCAAAGCCTATATGGAAGCTTTGGTCAAGCAAAATATTGATACCTCTGTGACCTTGGCCGAGGCTGAAGAAACCTACAACAAAAGTTTGAAGTCGTTTAAATTGAATGAAGATCTTATCAAATTTCGGTACATCAATATCGTTGAGAGCAACTCTGATATTCCAAATATTACTGAGCGCTTTAAACGATTTAATGCTGAAGATAAAACGGTTTTAGACTCGCTGGCGATTCATTTTACAACATACTCGTTAAATGATTCGATCTGGATTAAAGTAAATCAGGTAATTGATAAAATTCCTACGCTTTCATTTGAGAATCGAAGTGAACTGTTAAAAAAATCTAATTTTATACAGCTCAAAGATTCATTAGGATTATATTTGATGCAAATTACTGATGTGCGAATGGTTAATGAAACGGCTCCAATAGAATACGTTTTGCCTACAATACAACAAATAGTTATTAACCAACGAAAACTAGAATTTATTAAACAATTAGAAAAAGATATTACCAAGGATGCTATTAAAAATAAACAGTTTGAGATCTATAAATAACTTGAAATATTCGCTGCTTACTATAGTATTATTTATGGCGCTTTTTTCAGGCGCACAAGAAATTATTGAAGATGAAGTTGATGAGGTGCCTAAACGTCAAACCATGAATGCCAATACCTCTGAACGTGTTAAAATAGATGGTGTTGCTGCCGTTGTAGGTGATTTTGTTATTCTGGATTCGGATATCGACAAACAGTATTTGTTGCTTCAGGCCAGCGGTGTATCAACTGCCGATGTCACACGATGCGAGTTGTTTGGCAAACTGCTTGAGGATAAATTACTCATGCATCATGCCATTCAAGATAGTATTGTTGTGAATGATGATGCCATAAGAGCACAAATCGATCAACAGTTGTATGCCTTTATGCAACAAAAAGGGAATATTGATGAATTGTTAGAATTCTATGGTAAATCCACAGAGCAGGAATTACGGGATGAGATGTATGAAATCAATAAAAATTCACAGTTGGCCTCGAGTATGCAGCAGTCTGTAGTTGACGAAATTGAAATTACGCCCGAAGAGGTCAGACAATTTTTTAAGAGTATTCCAGAAGCGGACCTTCCTGTTTTTGGTACAGAGTTAAAAGTGGCTCAAATTGTGGTCATTCCTGAAACTTCAGAAGAAGAAGAGCAAAAAGTGATTGACCGACTCAAACAATTCAAAGCTGATGTATTAGACAATGGTGCCAGTTTCACCACCAAAGTTGTACTATATTCTGATGATCTTTCATCACGACCAACCGGTGGAAAGTATACCTTAAATCGTAAAAACCCTCAGATGGTTAAGGAATTTCGCGAAGTTGCTTTCTCTTTGCTAGAAGGAGAGATTTCTGAGCCATTTAAAACAGAGTTTGGTTACCATATTATTTTATTAGAAAAGATTAGAGGGCAAGAATATGATATCAGACATATTTTATTACGTCCTGAAATCACAACATCCGCTATTGAAGCAGCCAAGACAAAGTTAGAAGATACACGAACCAAAATACTTAATGGAGAAATATCTTTTGCCGATGCCGCTCGCGAGATTAGTGATGAGAAAGAAACAAAATTCGAAGGTGGACTGTTGATCAACCCTCAAACACAAGACTACAGTTTTGAATTAACCAAAATGGATCCGGAATTGTATGCTCAAATACAAAATTTAAAAGATGGCGATATTAGTCCAGTAGTTCGTGATCAGGATCGTATTAATCCTATTAAATTCAAGATCATTTCAGTTTCTGACCGAACTGATGAACACGTTGCTGATTTCTCCAAAGACTATTTGAAGATTAGAGGGATTGCACTACAAGAAAAGCAATTAAAGGCAATTGCTAAATGGCAAGCTGATAAAATCGCAGAGACCTTTGTGAAAGTCAATGGCGAGTATCGTGATTGTGAATTTAATAGTGATTGGTTAAAAAAGCAATAATATGTCTGACGTAGCTACCATTGAACAATTTGTAACCAAATTTAAAACCCTACGATCTGAAATTGCTAAGGTAATTGTTGGTCAAGATGAAGTAGTAGAACAGGTGCTTATTTCCATATTTGCTGGTGGTCACTCTTTATTGATAGGTGTGCCTGGCTTGGCAAAAACTTTAATGGTCAATACTATTGCCGAAGCACTAGGGCTGGATTTCAAACGAATTCAATTTACGCCCGATCTAATGCCGAGTGACATTTTAGGGAGTGAAATTCTTGACGAAAATAGACAATTCAAGTTCATAAAAGGACCAGTATTTGCTAATATCATTTTGGCCGATGAGATTAATAGAACACCACCTAAAACTCAGGCTGCACTTTTAGAAGCCATGCAAGAACGCGCTGTTACTATAGCTGGTCAACATTATAAACTAGATCTTCCTTATTTTGTTTTGGCTACTCAAAACCCGATTGAACAAGAAGGGACTTATCCTTTACCGGAAGCGCAATTGGATCGCTTCATGTTTGCCATTAATTTAGGTTATCCAACCTATAATGAAGAAGTAGAAGTTGTTAAAACCACAACCTCTGATGTGCAGTTAAGTGTTAATGCTTTATTTACAGCTGAAGAGATCTTAAATTATCAGCAGGTTATTCGTCGAATTCCGGTACCTGACAATGTTATTGAATATGCTGTGACTATGGTTGCTAAAACGCGGCCTGGTAGTGCCACCGCAACCGATTTGGTCAATCAATATGTCGACTGGGGAGCAGGACCAAGAGCTTCACAAAATCTAATTCTAGCTGCTAAAACTCACGCAGCGATCATGGGTAAATTTTCACCAGATATAGAGAACGTTCAAGTTGTTGCGAACCCTATTCTACGTCACAGGATTATTAAAAATTACAAAGCTGAAGCCGAAGGCGTTACAGATGAACAAATAATTAAAAGCTTATTTTAGATACCTGATAACAATTCGTTACTTTGGTAATATATGTCGGGTGTTTCTTCACGTAATTTTGGATTAGATTTATTAAGGGCAATTGCTATTGGACTCGTGATCTTCTCACATTGTTCATTTCTGTTGGCTGACCATTCCGATAACTTAATATTAAACATAGTACGTTCTTTTGGAGCCATTGGCGTTGACTTGTTTTTTGTTTTAAGTGGCTATTTAATTGGAGGAATTTTGATTAAATATTTGTCATCTGGTCGAACTTCTTTTAAGGATCTATTGATATTTTGGAAAAGAAGGTGGCTTAGAACTTTACCCAATTACTTTTTGATTTTAATTATTAACATAATTGTATTTAGTTTATTGGGTAATTCTTTATTTAACGAAATTTGGTTATACGTGCCTTTTCTTCAGAACCTAAGTTCACCACATCCTGATTTTTTTACTGAAGCATGGAGTTTATCTATTGAAGAATATGCCTATTTACTTTTACCTTTTTGTTTATTCTTGATATTGTCAATCACCAGAACTATAAAAGTCAAAAGAATTTTTATAATAGTTACCTTCTCATTTATTCTTTTACTCTTTTTGCTGAAATTGAATTACTATGTGAATTATGAACTCCATTCATATAAACAATGGAGTATGACGTTTAGAAAAGTAGTTATTTACAGACTTGATGCCATTTATTTTGGATTTATTCTTGTTTATATTACAAAATCGTTCCCCGCTGTAATTTCCAAATTGAAGAACGTTCTTTTTGTTTTAGGAATTATTCTATTTGCAGTTAGTCATTTTGCCATATATTTTTATGAGATGTGGCCACAAACGTGGCCAGCTTTTTATGTCTTTTGGTATTTACAAATTGTGGTTACCAGTTTGGGATTGATGTTTCCATTAATTACAACATTGAGAACTAAAAAGTGGTTGAATGCTATAGTGTATTATGTGAGTACGCGTTCATATGCAATTTACTTGATAAATTATTCTTTGGTTTTATTAGTCATTCAACATTTTACAAACGTGTCAGACTTAAATAGTCTGGGAAAAGTTTTTATAATTCTAGGGTATTTATGTAGTACATTAATACTGTCAGAGCTATTGTATGTTTATTTTGAACGGCCAATATTGAAATTCAGAGATAAGAAATATATTCGATAATTGTATAAAATATTCTTATCTAATTCTCATAAATATTGAGAATTATTGAATATTATAAACAAAAATTGAAGTTTTAATAAAAATAATTCTATAAAATCAATCTCTTGTTGATTATATCGTAAAATCTTATTAAATTTTGTAATTTCGCTGGACAAAAATAAAAGCACATACATATGGCATTCGATATTAATATGATAAGAGGGGTTTATGAACGTATGGCTAAACGTGTTAATCTAGCACGTGAGGTAGTCAATAAGCCGCTTACACTTTCAGAAAAAATATTATATAATCATCTTTGGGATGGCAATCCTACAACAGCATTTGTTCGAGGTAAAGATTATGTTGATTTTGCACCCGATCGCATTGCCTTACAAGATGCAACAGCGCAAATGGCATTGCTTCAATTTATGCAAGCTGGAAAGAAAAAAGTAGCAGTTCCTACAACAACGCATTGCGATCATCTTATACAGGCAAAGAATGGAGCATCAATGGATTTGCAAACGGCATTAAATACAAGTAATGAAGTGTTCAATTTCTTAGAGTCGGTATCCAATAAGTATGGTTTAGGGTTCTGGAAACCTGGAGCTGGGATTATTCATCAGGTGGTTCTAGAGAATTATGCCTTTCCAGGAGGAATGATGATAGGAACGGATTCACACACGGTGAATGCAGGAGGTTTGGGTATGGTAGCCATTGGTGTTGGTGGAGCAGATGCAGTAGACGTTATGGCTGGAATGCCATGGGAATTAAAATTCCCGAAATTAATAGGTGTGAGACTTACAGGAACGTTATCAGGTTGGACAGCACCAAAAGATGTCATACTAAAGGTAGCCGAAATCTTGACTGTTAAGGGTGGCACAGGAGCCATCGTAGAATATTTTGGTCCAGGAGCTATTTCGTTATCATGTACGGGAAAGGGAACCATTTGTAATATGGGTGCAGAAATTGGTGCTACAACTTCCACCTTTGGATATGATGATGCTATGGAAAGATATTTGCGTGCAACAGATAGAAGTGATGTGGCAGATGCAGCCAACACGGTTAAGGAACATTTGACCGCCGATCCAGAAGTTTACGAAAATCCTGAGCAGTATTTTGATCAGGTAATAGATATCAATTTATCAGAATTAGGACCGCTGTTAAATGGCCCGTTCACTCCAGACCTGTCTACTACAGCAGGTAGAGAAATGACCGAAAAAGCTAAAGTTAATGAATGGCCTATGAAAGTTGAATGGGGTTTAATAGGCTCATGTACCAATTCATCTTACGAAGATCTGTCACGAGCCTCTTCAATTGCGCAACAGGCTTTGGATAAAAATCTTAAGACAAAAGCAGAATTCGGTATTAATCCAGGGTCTGAACAGGTGCGTTATACTGCAGAGCGTGATGGTATTCTTCAAGTATTTGAAAAATTGGATGCAAAGATTTTTACTAACGCTTGTGGTCCGTGCATAGGACAGTGGGGACGATATGAAGATCCTAAAAATGCGCCAAAGAATAGTATAGTGCATTCTTTTAATAGAAACTTTGCCAAGCGTGCAGATGGAAATCCAAATACCCATGCTTTTGTTGCTTCACCAGAATTGACTGCTGCTATTGCTATTGCCGGACGCTTGGATTTTAATCCAATTACCGATACACTAATCAATGAGAATGGTGAGGAAGTTAAATTAGATGAGCCAACAGGCTGGGAGTTGCCTCCTAAAGGATTTGATGTTAAGGACAATGGTTTTATTGAACCTGTTGATGATGGTAGTGGTGTTGAGGTAAATGTAAATCCTAGCTCTGAACGCCTTCAGCTATTAGAACCTTTTGTGCCAATTGGAAATAATATAGTTGGAGCGAAATTACTTATAAAGGCATTTGGTAAATGCACCACAGATCATATTTCCATGGCAGGACCGTGGTTACGCTTTAGAGGTCATCTTGATAATATCGCTAATAACACCCTGATAGGTGCGGTTAACGCATTTAATCAAAAAACTAATTTTGTTAAAAATCAACTCACAGGTGAATATGGTGGTGTTCCTGATACACAACGAGCCTATAAAGATGCTGGAATTTTTAGTGTAGTTGTAGGGGATCACAATTATGGTGAAGGATCTTCGCGTGAACATGCGGCTATGCAACCTAGACATTTGGGTGTTGCTGCTGTATTGGTTAAATCGTTTGCAAGAATACATGAGACCAATTTGAAAAAACAGGGCATGTTAGGATTGACCTTTGTTAATGAAAATGATTATGATCTAATTCAGGAAGATGATACCTTCAATTTTTTAGATCTTGATCAATTTGCACCTGGAAAACCATTGACTATTGAAGTTGTACATGCTGATGGTAGTAGTGATACTATTCTAGCCAATCACACGTATAATGAAGGACAAATAGAATGGTTTAAAGAAGGCTCAGCCCTTAATCTTATTAAAAAGCAGAATGCTTAAAAATAAAACTTTTGAAAAGAGCTCCTTTGTTGAAGGAGCTTTTTTTTATATCTAATTGTAAGATAAATCGCTGTTTTTCGAACTTATTAGAAATTAATTCAACGGTTTATGAAATCCCTTTGGTTTTTTGAAGACGTCAACTTATTCAAAATATTGTGTCCGCATAAGTATAAGGCCTACAAGAAAGAGCATGATTTTGATTCCTACAGAAAGCAAGACTATATCTACTTTGAGAACGATTCGGCTTCTAAAGTCTATCTTATAGAAAAGGGAAAGGTAAAAATTGGGTATTATACTGAAAATGGGGAAGAAGTGGTTAAAGCCATCTTATTACGTGGAGAACTGTTTGGTGAAAAAGCCATCCTAGGAGATGGACGCCGTGATGAGTTCGCACAATCAGTAGACAATAGCACTACCATCTGTCCAATAGGTGTGCAAACCATGCATGATCTCATGCGTGACAACCAAACCTTTAGCCTAAAGGTGTACAAATTTATTGGATTAAAGTTCAAGAAACTTGAAAGACGACTCCAGTTATTATTATTCAAAGATGCCAAAACAAGGCTTATAGAATTTCTGGATGAATTGTGTACAGACTATGGTTATGACTGCAATAAAACGGGCGATCATATAATTAATCACCCTTATACTCAAAAAGACATCGCTTCTCTAATTGGTATCTCCCGACCAACTCTAAATATTCTATTGAACGAACTTAAGGAAGAGGAAGTATTAAATTTCAACAGAAAACAAATACGAATTTATAATAAAAATGAGCTTCTGTTAGCTAACTAACATTTTAGACCAAGTTCATAGTCTATTTTTGAATCGAAATTTAAAAAATAGCTATGAAAAAGAAACTTTTTTATTCAATTGTATTAACAATTAGCATGCTTTTTATAGGATGCGATAGTGATGATGATGCCTCACCCAACAATGCCGATTTAGAATTAAATCTTTTAGGATTAGAAACATTAGGTTCTGATTATGTTTATGAAGGATGGATTATTGTGGATGGTAATCCAGTATCAACAGGAACTTTTACAAGTGTAACCTTCCCGCAAACTTTTCAGGTAGATGCTGACCAGTTGGCAAATGCTACTACATTTGTATTGTCAATTGAGCCGGCAATAGATCCAGATCCGGCACCAGCAGCAACTAAAGTTTTAGCCGGTGATTTTAGCGGTAGTACAGCCAATGTTTCTACAGCTCTTATTGGAGATTTTAGCACAGCCTCAGGAGCGTTTTTTTTAAGAACGCCTACTGATGAAATGGGCGCAAACAATGGTAATGATCAAAACGGGGTATGGTTTGGTACTCCTGGTATGCCACCTACACCTAATTTTGTGTTACCTACTTTACCGGACGGCTGGATTTATGAAGGCTGGGTAGTTGGTGATGCTGGACCATTAAGTACTGGGACATTTAGTGCGTTTGACACTGTCGATAATAGTGCACCATTTAGTGAAGTAATAAATCCGGGACCACCTGTTCCAGGTGAAGACTTCTTCTTGAATGCTCCGGCAGGTGAATCGTTTCCTCTAGATATAAGAGGTAGAACAGTGGTCATATCGGTAGAACCAGTACCTGATGATTCTACGGCACCGTTTGCAATTAAACCACTGGTAGGAGTTTCAGGAAATGAATTGGCGCCTAATGTGCACGATTTTAACCAAAATTTAGAATCGCTACCAACAGGTACCATTACGCGATAGAGATTTTATAATTATTCGTTCGATTTTAAGCATTGCTTCCATATGGAAGCAATGCTTTTTTATTGTTAATAACAATGCGATTATTATTCGGGTAAGACTTTTCTTTATAATTGATTAACCACTATATTACATACGAAAAGTCTAATTGTTGGATTTACAATGAAAAAACTAAACCATTTATTTCTATTCTTTCTATTTCTATTTATTAATGTTGATTCAGTAATCGCTCAAAAAAAAATAAACAACTGGATTGTAATTGTTGAGGTTAATGCGGTAGACGTTTATCCTGTTGGTGAAGATGTATTGCCACAAGGGCCTTATTTTGATGAGTTTGCGAATGTATCAGATCACTGGAATTTTGGATTCCCTAAGATTACAGTTTCAAAATATGTGACCGATCATTTATATTTTAGCATAGCTGGTTCATATAATAGTTTAAAAAAATGGGGCGAATTGGAAAACATTCCTAGTGCACAAGTCAATAACCTGACGTATATAGGAGTAGATGGAATGTTTAACTATTATTTACGTCGGATTTCAGATTTTAAAAAATTTCAACCTTTTATTGGAGTTGGTGGAGGTTATACCTGGATAGAAGAAGGACGTTTCAATACCAGTTCAATCAGTGATACGCCAGGTGACCTTGTTGGCGCCGGAACTGTAAACGGCGCCTTAGGAGCTAATTTTTGGTTGAATAAAAGAATAGGGATTAATCTTCAAACTACCTACAAACATTCTTTTGAAGCGTATTTGACAAAGCATTGGCAGCATAGTTTTGGAGTTATTGTCGTTCTTGCCAAATCAAAGTATAAGCAAAAGGATAATAATGAGAAAGATGATAAAGATGGTGATGGCATCCTTGATCAAGATGATGCCTGTCCGGACCAACCTGGAATAGCCGAATTTAGTGGTTGTCCAGATACTGATGGTGATGGGATCGCTGATCAAGATGATCTTTGTCCTGAAATATTTGGGTTAAAGGCATTTAATGGATGTTTAGATACGGATGGTGATGGATATCCTGATAACTTAGACGATTGTCCTGACCAGCCAGGAACTCTAAAAGGATGTCCTGAAGAAATTGAAGAACCTGAACCCGTTTCGATTTATTGCTTTGAAGACTTAGAAGATTTAGAGGCTTACTTTGCCGCGGTGAACAGGGATGGACAAAAAGAAGCTGAAGGTTTGAAATTTAAAGTACAAGTTGGTGCGTATCGCAAACCTTTGGAAGTTTCCTATTTTGATTTTCTTGAAAATGTGGGGCCAATTGAAAAGGTGAATGAAGATGGATTAAATAAATTTAGATTAGGTGAATTTAAAACGCTTCAAGCATCAGAAAGAATGCGATTAGATGTTGTTGATCAAGGCGTGATCGATGCCTTTGTGATTGCCTTTTATAATGGCGTTCAAATAACCATGAGAGAAGCGATTGAGCTACTTTGTGATAATTAATTTAATCGATAATAGGCACCCTCAGTTCCATTTTTATATCCACAATTAATT
>CAYZKX010000044.1:0-11976 GCA_964479055.1 uncultured Flavobacteriaceae bacterium | reverse complement strand
GTAATGAATTTCAGGGCAATAACGATTAATACAATAATGAAAATGGGTAATCATGTAATCCGAAAATATGATGGTGGAGAAGGTAGGCCTGTAATTTTTGATATCAACAAATCAATCCCTGAACTTTCGGTTTTAGAACAAAACTTCGAAATTATTAGATCTGAATATGAAAATGTAAATAGGCATTTTGAAATACCTGCTTATCATGAAGTTGAAAAGAGGGTATATGCTATTTCAGGAAAAAATGAACCGAATTTAAAATGGAAGGTTTTTCTTTTAAATTACTCTGGAGAAACACCGGATCTCGCTAAAGAACTATGTCCAAAGACGCTTGAATTGCTCAAAGAAATACCACATGTCTATAAAGTGTTTTTTTCTGTATTGGAACCGGGTAAATCAATTCCTTCTCATCATGGTCCGTACAGAGGTTACTTGAGATATCATTTAGGACTTAAAGTTGCAAAGGACTCTCAATCTTATATTAGAATAAAAGATGAAGAATATAATTGGAAAGAAAAAGATTGTATTTTATTTGATGATACTTGGGAGCACGAAGTAGTAAACAAATCTTTCCAAGAACGGGCTATTTTAATTGTAGATCTTTTACGTCCTTTACCTTTTTGGCCACATCAAATTAATAGATTTATTGCTAATTTCCTTTTAAAAAAAGTACGTATTAATAAAGTACTTAAAGATGTAACCAGGCTCAATTTAAATAGAAAATAAACTAATTAATTTTTCGACTATCATCACAGATGGTAAAGTAGTTTAACTATTCAAATGATTTAAGAGTGTAATTAAATCTCCATTTTTTAAACAATAGGATACTTAAGTATAATTTCAACGGTCTGACTTGTAGCTTTTGTTTGTATTTAATTGTAGGCTTATTAAAATATTCACTTATACTATAATATGTGTCAACACCTTTATTCTCTAGGAGTTGATAGCTTTGATAACGTAAGTATGGCGCTAAATTTTTGCCTCTAAAAGCTTCAAAAGTATAGGTATTATGTACATAAGCCTCATTTGGCTTTAAAACAAAATTTTTTCCTCTAATTGAAAAGTTTTTATGCTTAATAAATGAATAAATGCATATATTCTTGTCATAGTAAAGAGCTAAGCAAGTATCGCCGTTTTTAAGATCATTCATTAAATCTTTATGTTCAATGCCAATAATATTTTTTTTAATAAAAGTTATTTCCTTCTCTCCAATTTGAACTAATTGATATTTGGCGGCATTATCACTTCTAATTTGTGGAGGTTCAATATTAATGGAGCCTATTTCCCAGTAATAGGGCATAAAGTCCAACCCAATTTTGGCAAGGTTATTTCGTATTCCATGCCAAAATAATCCATTCTTACTTAAAGTAATAATCTGTTTAAATTTGTGTACTATCCCTTTTTTACCTACCTCCATTGAGTTTAATAATTAGGACTGTTAAATGATTCCTTTATTTCTTAAAAAAAGAAGGTCTATTTATTCCTCCAGAAATAATGTAGATCAGGATCCTTAATAAAGCCTTCACGTTCATACAAGCGTTGTGCGGGATTATCTTGCTCAGTTTGCAATGCTAATCCTTTAAAGTTTTTGGATCTGCATAATTTTTTTGCTTCATCAATAAGAAGTTTACCATATCCTTGTCCGCGGTAATTCTTTTCTATATACAAGTCATTCAGCAAATACATAGGTTGCATACTGACCGATGAAAAAAGTGGAAATAATTGTGTAAAGCCTATGGCATTCTCATTTTCGTAAAGCATAAAAATTATAGATTCGTTTTTAGTGATACGCTCGGTGAGAAATTGTTTGGCACTAACATAATCTGATTGTTGCCTATAAAAAATACGATACCCATCGAAAAGCGGAATGAGATCAGGAATATTTTGTATCTCAGCACGTACTATTTCCATGATTATTAAATAAAAAATCCGTAACGGTAAATTACGGATTTTTTTAATTCTGTTATAGTGAACCTGTTATATCTTAATTATGACGTCCCTTTTTGCTTGTTCAATTCATCTTGCAATTGGCGTCGTACTTTTTGCTCCCTTTCAAGAGCAGTACGTCTGTGCTCTTCAAATTCCAATTCGGTCTCCGCCAATGATGCTTTAGCTGCTTTAGTGACGGCATTACTATTATTGAACTTATAAATAAACAATAATAATAATGCGAGCAATCCTACTACTATTGACCACATCAACATATTATATCCACCTTTACTCATTTGCATTCCAAATAAGGCCATGCTGTCTTTTTCCTTATTGGTTGCATCAAGAGTAGATTGCGTGCTGCTGAGATTGGCCTGAAGGTCAGTAATTTCTTTTTGCTGCGATTCAACAGTAGTTTTTGTATTGTCAAGATCTTCCTGTAAGGTTTTTAAGGAGTCTATTGTATGAGCCTGTAAGGTTAAGAACATGCGTCTGTTAACCGCTTCATACTGTTGTCCATTAGTCCCTTTAAAATTCCCTGATTTTCTTAAAACATACTCAAACTGGTCATTGATAGTGCCTTCATTGATGCTTTGGGTATCGTTATTTTGTGCATTCAAACAATTGGAGCTCAATAGTACCATAACGGATAGAGCTAAAATCTTTAAGGTCTTCATTTTTTTGGTAGTTAATTGTTAGGTTATTGCAAAATGTACAGCAATATAATTATTAAAAGTAAGCCTTACAATGGCAAAGTCTATTTATTATACGATTAACGTTTACTTTTAGACGTTAGTATTTTAGTAATATGTAAAGCGTCTAACCTTAGCAATGTATTTAGCCAGTCTAATAACTTGATGACTATAGCCGTACTCATTGTCATACCATATATATAGCACTACATTTTTTCCATCGTGGCGTACTATAGTAGCTTTACTGTCGTAAATCGCCGGAGCAGAACTACCAACAATATCACTTGAGACCAGCTCATCATTAAGTTCAAATTTTATTTGTTCAACCAGATCACCTTCTAAGGCATATTTCTTGACAATGGCATTGATTCCATCCAGTGATGTTTCTCGCTCCAGCTCAATATTTAAAATTGCTAATGAACCGTTAGGAACTGGTACTCTAATAGCGTTAGATGTCAATTTACCTTCTAACGATGGCAATGCTTTTGCAACAGCACTCCCAGCACCGGTTTCGGTAATGACCATATTAAGTCCAGCAGCACGACCACGACGGTATTTCTTGTGCATATTATCTACAAGATTCTGATCGTTGGTATATGCATGTATAGTTTCCAAATGACCGCTTACCACACCAAATGAATCATCGATCACTTTTAAAATAGGAGTAATGGCATTCGTAGTACATGACGCCGCCGAGAAAATATCCAATTTATCGGGATCATTTTCACTTTGATTTACACCATGAACAATATTAGGTACTCCTTTGCCAGGCGCTGTCAATAAAACTTTAGAGGTTCCTTTGGCTTTTAAATGTCGGCCAAGTGCTTTTTCATCTCTAAATGCACCAGTATTGTCGATGACCAAAGCATCATTTATCCCGTACTGGGTATAATCTATTTCTTCAGGTGCATTAGCTGAGATTACATTAACTGTAGTCCCATTTATTATCAAAGCTTCATTTTTAATATCGGCGACAACGGTTCCCGAAAATTCACCGTGTACCGAATCATTACGCAACAATGAAGCACGCTTTTCTAGAATGGTCTCTGTTATTTCTCCTCGTGTCACGATGGCTCGCAAACGCAGTTGGCTTCCTTTACCTGTACGTGTCATTAATTCGCGTGCCACTAGACGACCAATTCTTCCAAAACCGTATAAAATCACATCTTTTGGTTCAATTTCACCGTTCTTTCTTGCTTCACCAAGTTTATCGGCAACAAAAGCTGTGGCATTGTTATACTTGTTGTCTTCTAAATGAAATTCATAGGTCAATTTTCCTATATCCAGTTTGGCCGGTGGAATATCAAGATCTTTAATAGCCTGAGCAATTTCAACTGAATCAAAAATCGAGATTGGCTTTTGAACAAATTCTCCTGCGTATTCATGTAGATTAAGGATTTCTGATACATTTCTGTCGATCAACTGATTTCTAAACAATACCAGTTCTATGGATTTATCGTACCAAAGATCACTTATAATTTTAATAAATTCTACCGTGGCTCTGCGTCGATCGGCTTGAAATGCCAATTCTTTTTCGTAGGTTTCCTGATGACCCATTTTAATGCGATTTAATTTTGCCGCAAAAGTACTACTTTTTAAATGTTTAATTTATTGAATTTGTAAAAAAATAAAACCCTCGAATTCAAATGTATGAATGAGGGTTTTAACTAAATACCAACTTGTATTATTGTTTGAAATTAAAGCGTTCGCGTTCACCATTTTTATTAATGATCTCTAATCGAAGTGGTTCGTATTCCGATGCTTGATTAAGCACACGTTCTACGTCATCAACCGAATTCACCTTGGTGTCATTTATTGAAGTTACAATAACGCCTTCTTCTATCCCATTGCGTTTCCAATAATCGGAATAATATGGATTGAGTCTAGAAACTTTAAGTCCTTGCTTTACGCCAAAACTATTCAGTTCATTTTCAGAAGCCTTTTTAAGAGTGCCAATTATTGGTACTTGAACATTCATGTTTTTAGCCAATTTAACTGGTATCACTTTTTCATTTCCATCACGTAGGATAGTTACATTGATCACATCGTCGGGACGCTTAGATCCTAAATATCCTTTCATATCAGAGAATTTAGAGATTTCAATATTATCTAATCGCTTTATGATATCACCGTTCTGTATTCCAGCCTTTTCAGCACCAGAATCTGCCTCAACTGCACTAACATAAAAACCTTCGGTTTCATCGACATTCAATTCATCGGCGGCATCACTATTCAATGCAGCTCCGGTAACGCCTAGAATTCCGTTCTGTACATTTCCAAATTCAATCAGGTCTTCCACCACCTTTCTGGCAATATTACTTGGAACGGCAAATGAGTAACCAATATAACTTCCAGTTTGTGAAGTAATAGCCGTGTTGATACCAATGAGGTCTCCATTTGTATTTACTAATGCACCACCAGAATTTCCTGGATTAACTGCTGCATCGGTTTGGATAAACGATTGCACATTTCGTCCTGAAAGGTCACGTGATTTGGCACTTATGATTCCTGCAGTCACAGTAGAGGTAAGATTAAATGGATTTCCTACGGCCAAAACCCATTCACCAATCTTCGCATTGTTGCTATCGGCAAATGAAGTGTGCGGTAAAGGCTCGTCGGCCTCAATTTTTAATAATGCAATATCAGTCTTAGGATCAGTACCTACCAATTCAGCTATAAAGGTTTTATTGTCGTTAGTCGTAATTTCAATCTCCTGTGCATTGTCAATAACATGATTGTTTGTGATGATCAAACCATCAGGTGAAATGATTACTCCCGAACCGGTACCTATTTGAGGTCGTTGTGAACGTCTTCCAAAGAATAGATCTTCAAAGGTCATATTACCGCTACTTGTTGTGGTATTCTTAACATGAACCACCGAGTTAATGGTTTTTTCGGCAGCTAATGTAAAGTCAACATTTTCTGCTGCAGCCTTCAGGTTAGTTGCATTATTAAATACTGGAATTGCAGATGGAAAAGTTGCTTGTTCAGCAACCACTTCGGTTTTTTGTTCAAAGAATAGTTTATATGATCCTAAGGTGATAATACCACCTAAAAACGAAATAAATAGAAGTGATAAAAACTTTTTCATAGGTCCTTGAATTTTGTGTTATTAAAACGATTAAAATTACTTAATTATTGAATTTCAATTTTAACTTTAACTACTATTTAACAAGCCATTTAACTGCAGATATTCATATCTTTGTTCCACTTGAATGAAGCACCAATTTTATAAATATCATGGCACAGGAAATGACTTTATCATTATTGATAACCGTCGCAATATTTTCGACAAAAACAATGCCAATCTTGTGTCCCAGTGGTGTGACCGACGATTTGGCATTGGCGCAGATGGATTGATATTATTGGAGGACCATCCAAACTATGATTTTAAAATGGTCTATTACAATTCTGATGGAAATATAAGCACCATGTGTGGTAATGGTGGACGCTGTATCACACATTTCGCACAATATTTAGGCATTATAGCCGATTCGGCAATTTTTGAAGCTATTGATGGTAAACATTATGCTAAAATTTCCAAAGTAGGAATTGAGTTGCAAATGAATGCTGTAAACGATATTACCAAGTATATAGATCATTTGGTTTTAAATACTGGATCGCCTCATTTTGTGACTCTAATTGAAAACTTGGATGATTTGAATGTGGATGTAGAAGGACGTGCAATTCGCTATAATGACCAATATGTCAAAGAAGGGATCAACGTCAACTTTGTTGAAAGGGTGAATGGATCGCAATTCAGGGTCCGCACCTATGAACGTGGCGTTGAAGGTGAAACACTTTCTTGTGGTACAGGAGTAACAGCAGTGGCTATTGCCATGAATTATATAGGTGAAACCGAAAAGAACGAAGTAGAGGTTATTACCAAAGGGGGCGACTTAAAAGTGACTTTTGAGAGACAGGGCAATACGGGTTATGACAACATTTGGCTAATAGGACCAGCGCAACAAGTATATAAAGGTGAAATTTCATGGTAAGTTTAAAAGGTAAACATATTGATTTACGAGCTTTAGAGCCAGAAGATCTGGAATTTGTTTACGCCATTGAAAACGATGAAATAATTTGGGAAATAAGCAATGCGCAAACACCTTATTCAAAATATCTCATTAAACAGTATTTGGAAAATGCCCACAAGGACATTTATGAAGTCAAACAATTACGATTAGTGATCGCAAATAAGAAAGGAAATGCACTTGGTCTAATTGATATTTTTGATTTTGATTTCTCCAATAGAAGGGCAGGTATTGGTATTGTAATAAAGAATAATGAGGATCGTGCTAAAGGTTATGGTGGAGAAGCTCTGCAGTTGTTGATAGCCTACTGTTTTAATCATTTACATTTGCATCAATTGTATTGTAACATATCTGAAGAGAATGAAGCGAGCTTAAAACTGTTTGAGAATTATGGTTTTCAACGCATTGGTTTGAAAAAAGATTGGAATTTGGTCAATTCCGAATTCAAGAGCGAATATATATTACAACTAATAAATTCAAATGTACATTAGAAAGATTCTTCTCGCAGTTGCTTTAATAGGCTTGATTATTTTAGGTTATTTCGCTTATTTCGTTTACAATGCCATGTTTGTAGCAAACACAGCATTTGATAATGAAGAGGCTACAATCTTCATTAGTAGTAGTGCGACTTATGAGGATGTACGTCAAGATCTTGAACCATTGCTGCTAAACATAAATACTTTTGATGCACTAGCCGAACGTAAAAAATACACCACCAATATTCGTTCAGGTAAATATATCATCAAGAAGGACATGACCAACAATGATATTATCAATTCTATTAGAAGCAATAACGTTCCTGTTAATGTGGTATTTAATAATCAAAACAGCGTTAACGATCTAGCCTCAAGAATTGCCGAACAAATTGAAGCAGATAGCATTCAATTGGTTCAAGCAATGAACGATATTGAATTTTTGAAAAACAATCAGTTTTCTGATGCCACAGCCTTAGGCATGTATATTCCTAATAGTTATGAATTTTTTTGGAACACAACAGCTGAGGCTTTTAGAGACAGAATGTTAAAAGAGTACAATGCTTTTTGGAATGAATCAAGAACCCAAAAAGGGCATGATATAGGGCTTTCAAAAAATGAAGTTATGACATTGGCCTCTATTGTTTATGAGGAGTCAAAGCAAAAAGTAGAACAACCAAAGGTGGCAGGTGTGTATATTAATAGACTAAAAAATAATTGGACATTGGATGCCGATCCCACCTTAAAATTTGCCGCTTATAAGTTACCTAAGTATAAAAACACTGTTATAAAACGTGTTTTAAATGAGCACAAAGAAATAGATTCACCTTACAATACTTACAAAAATGCAGGATTGCCTCCAGGGTTAATAGCTATGCCTGATATTTCGGCTATTGATGCTGTCCTTAATTATGAGAAACATTCGTATTTTTTCTTTGTTGTTGATGCTCAAAATCCTGGATTTCATAAATTTTCTGAAAATATATCGCAACATAATAGATATGCAAGCGAATATCATCGCTATCTTACGAAGCAAGGCATAAAGAAATAGGGTGAAAGTACGTGTTTTAAATACCCTTTTTTGCTTTTTTATTGCATTTAGTTGCTTTTCACAATCAAAATTCAATCAATTTTTAAAACCTAGTGATACGTTGAATAAACAACGTAGAAACGGTGTAATCATCACAGAATCTATTCTAGCCACTACCAGTTTGATAGGTTTGAATGCCTTGTGGTATGCCGATTTTGAACGATCTGGCTTTCATACTGTTAATGATGCCGATGAGTGGCTTCAAATGGATAAACTGGGACATGTCTATTCCAGTTACCAGATTGGTAGAATTGGCGCTGACGCTTTAAATTGGGCTGGTGTTCGAAAAAAAGACCAATTAATTTATGGTGCTACTTTGGGATTTGTCTATTTGACGGCAATAGAAGTGCTGGATGGATTTTCTGAAGAATGGGGTTTTTCATGGTCAGATATGGCCGCAAACGCATTGGGAACTGGCTTATATGTAGGACAAGAACTGCTTTGGGCCGATCAAAGGATGCAACTGAAATACTCCTTTCACACCACAAAATATGCTGATATGAATCCTGATAAACTTGGTGATTCCTTTTTAGAACAAATGTTGAAGGACTATAATGGACAAACCTACTGGTTAAGCTTTAATTTACACGCTTTTTTTAAAGAAAGTGGAATTCCACCATGGTTGAACGTTGCTTTTGGCTATGGTGCAGAAGGTATGCTTACTGCACGCTCTGATTACGATACAACACTTTTTCCTGACCAAAATCGGTATCGACAGTACTATTTTAGCTTAGATGTAGATCTTACACGAATTAAGACGGATTCTAACGTGTTAAAAACACTTTTTTCGGTACTAAATGTGTTGAAATTTCCGTTTCCAGCCTTGGAAATTAATAGCGAAGATGGACTGGTATTTCATCCGTTGTTCTATTAAAAAAAACACTTTAACGATATTGTTTGAATTTATTTGGAATAGTAATACCTTTGCACGCTGAAATTTGGGGACTATTTATAACCTAAAATTCGAAAAAATGAATAAAGGATTAATAGCATATTCAGTTATTCCAATTGCAATAATTTTATTGTTTTTGGAACTTGGTAAGACAAAATCAGTTGATTTTTGTGATATTACCACCGAAGGTTTAGCTCTAAACTACACTGTAGCTAATGACCTTGAACAATCCAATGTAGAAAATGCTTCGACAAAACACTGTTTTGCATCTATTAATTTGGGTAAATCTTTTGTTGGATTTAAGGAGGCAGTTGCATTTAAAGAATCGAGAGGCGATTATTTTACTGTCAATACACTTGGCTATCTAGGTAAATACCAGTTTGGTAAAGGTACCTTAAAACTTGTAGGTATTCATGATGCAAAAAAGTTCTTGAACGATCCTAAACTTCAGGAAAAGGCCTTTATTGCTAATACTATGAGAAATAAATGGATTTTAAGACGAGAGATCAAGTCTTTTGTTGGTAAAACTATCGATGGCGTACAAGTTACTGAATCAGGAATCTTGGCAGCCGCACATCTTGCAGGTCCAGGTAGTGTAATAAAATATTTAAGAAGTTACGGTGCGATTGGTTTTGCTGATGCATACGGTACTACAATTAAATATTATATGAAACGTTTTGCAGGATACGACATGTCTTTTATTGAAGGTAATAGAAAAGCGAAAGCCAGTAAAATATAGGCTTAGTTTTTATGAATAATAAAAAGGGTTGGTCTTTTATGAAGGTCAACCTTTATTTTTTTCCACTCTTCAATTGTCTTTGTTTTAATGTATTCGGTAGGTAGTGTAATATCTGTTGCTATACATAGTCTGGTAGTGTTACCCAAACAGGAACAAATATCTTCTAACATCTTATTATTTCTATAAGGCGTTTCAATAAATAATTGCGTTTGGTTGTTTTCAAAAGAAAGTCGCTCTAAAGTTTTTAGTGATTTTTTGCGGTCGTTCTTGTCGATTGGTAAATAACCATTAAATGTAAAGCTTTGACCGTTCATACCAGAACTCATTAAGGCCAATAGTATAGAAGAGGGGCCTACTAAAGGCACTACTTTTATATCTTTTTCATGCGCTATCTGCACAATATCAGCTCCGGGATCTGCAATTGCAGGGCATCCTGCCTCTGATAGTAAACCAATATCCAAACCATTTAAAGCAGGTATCAAAAATTCGGGTAATTCTGCAGCTTCAGTAAACTTATTGAGCATATAAATTTCAAGTTTGGCCTGAGATTTCTTCGGACTTATACGTTTAATAAAACGTCGTGCGGTTTTCTCATTTTCAACAATATAGATGTCGATGCGCTCAATGATCTTTTTAATGGACAATGGCAATACCTCTAGTGGTGGATTATCTCCAATACGTGTTGGTATGAGGTATAAAGTGCCTTTATTCATTTTAATTGACCACAAATTTTTTGCGAGCCCTGACCTGTTTCGGAAAAGGATTCTACAATATATAAACCTTGTGCCAATTTATTGGTTGAAATGGAAAATTTTTGAGAGATGACATTCAAGTATTTATCAACTACTTTTCCCGCTAGACTTAAGATTTGAATTGATTTAGGAAGGGCATTGTTATAGTCAATACTATTTTGCTTTGTTATCATATGGGAATCCATAAATTAGGGTCTCAATCAGCAACCTGAGATCCAGATTGTATTAGTCTTCAAAAAACCAGAATAGAGAGTTGAAAAGTGACTAAAGAATCTTAGAGACAATGTGATTACATGAAGTGTCAAGCATTCTATATACAGTCTCAAACCCTTGATCTCCACCATAATATGGGTCCGGTACGTCGGTTTCATGAATGTTTGGAACGGCATCCAAAATCAATTTGATTTTAGAAATGTCCTCAGAATTTCGAGCTAGGCTAAGAACGTCTTGATAGTTGGATTGGTCCATTACAAAAATGTGATCGAAAGTATCAAAATCGGCAATTGTGAATTTTCTGCTACGTTGATCTGTGAGATCAATACCATACTTTTGCGCTACAGCAATAGATCTTCTGTCTGGTAATTCACCAACATGATATCCAGCCGTACCAGCTGATTCCACATAAATGTCATTTGGATTGACTTTAGATTTAAGTATACCTTCGGCTAAAGGTGAACGACAAATATTGCCCAGGCACACCATTAGAACTTTGGTCATTAGAGATGATTTTAAAGGGATAGCTTTTTAGTGAGGTCCTCAACGTACTTTCTGAACTGCTTATCTGTAGACGATAAATTATCTACAGTTTTACAAGCGTGGAGTACTGTAGCATGATCGCGCTTTCCAATTTGAGATCCAATACTTGCCAATGATGCTTTGGTGAATTTTTTAGCAAAGAACATGGCCAATTGACGGGCTTGAACAATATGGCGTTTTCTGGTTTTAGATTGAAGCGTTTCTACGTCCATTTGGAAGTAATCGGATACCACTTTTTGGATATAATCAATAGACACTTCACGTTTGGTGTTCTTCACAAATTTCTCTACAATATCCTTTGCCAAATTTAAGGTGATCTCCTTCTTATTAAATGAAGATTGTGCGATGAGTGAGATAATGGCTCCTTCAAGCTCACGAACATTTGTCTTGATGTTTTTAGCCACATATTCTATAATTTCATCTGGCATATCAACACCATCACGATATAATTTGTTTTTAAGAATAGAAACTCTTGTCTCAAAATCTGGGCTTTGTAATTCGGCTGAAAGACCCCATTTAAAACGAGATAACAAACGCTGTTCAATATCCTGCATATCTACAGGTGCCTTGTCACTTGTTAGAACAACCTGTTTACCATTTTGGTGTAAATGATTAAAGA
>CAYZKX010000043.1:11659-12039 GCA_964479055.1 uncultured Flavobacteriaceae bacterium | reverse complement strand
AATACATGATCATTAAAATTATCAATAAGTCTAAACACAATCTACCACATTACGAAACTAGTGCTTCTGCAGGAATGGATCTAAGAGCCAACATTGACCAACCTGTAACATTAAAACCTCTTGATCGTTGTATTGTTAAGACAGGGCTCTTTATTGAATTACCTGTTGGTATTGAAGCTCAGGTACGCCCTAGAAGTGGATTGGCCGCAAAAAAAGGCATCACAGTTCTAAACGCCCCAGGAACTATAGACGCTGATTATAGAGGAGAGATTGGTGTGATTCTTGTTAATTTGTCTAATAACAACTTTATTATTAATGATGGCGAGCGCATTGCGCAATTGGTGATTGCCAGACATGAAAGAGCAGAATGGGATGTGGTG
>CAYZKX010000043.1:0-11649 GCA_964479055.1 uncultured Flavobacteriaceae bacterium | reverse complement strand
GAAAGAAGTAACAGAACTTTCTGAAACCGTTAGAGGAGAAGGCGGATTTGGTAGTACAGGAACCAATTAGACGTTAAAAATAGTTTAATTTCAATCAAGTAGAAGTCAAAAATGGTAAATTAGTCTGACCTATGCGAATTTGGGATACATACAAAGCACTACTCTTTATTGCCATCTTTTGGATGCCATTTACAAGCAATTCTCAGGTTGATTTCAATGCCGTTCCAAATGATGACTTAGGAAATTTTGAAGACAAGTTTCAAGAGTATTTCTACGAAGCACTCAAACAAAAAGGAATAGAAAATTACGAACGCTCCATTGAGGCATTACAAAAATGTCTTCGTTTTGATGATTCTCAATCCGCTGTCTATTTCGAGTTAGGGAAGAACTATGTTCAACTAAAAAACTTTGGAGCTGCCGAAGATGCTCTAAAAAAAGCTATTGCGCTCGATGAAGACAATGAATGGTATCTTGATGAATTGTATGGCGTTTATATTCAATTAGATGAATTTGATAAGGCTGTAAAAACAGTAAAACAGCTGGTAAAGTATCATCCTGATTATAAAGAAGATCTGGCACGATTGTACTTTCAAAATGAAAAATACCGAGCTGCACTGAGAACGCTAGATGAACTCGACACTGAGTTAGGGGTATCAGAATCTAGAGACCAATTACGTAATCAAATTTATAACGCAACTGGCGCTGATGATGACCGCATTACCTATTTACAAGAACGTATCGCGGCCAATCCAGAAAATGAAAATAATTACTTGCACCTCATCTATCGTTACAGTGAACAAGGTGAACAAGCCAAAGCTTTTGAAACGGCTAAACAACTGCAAAAAACGATTCCAGAATCTGATTTAGCACACCTTGCATTGTACAAGTTTTATTTAGAGGCCAATAATACAACCGAAGCCATTGAATCAATGAAAACGGTAGTTAAAAGCACCAGCATAAAACCCGACGCCAAGGCAAAAGTGCTAAACGATTTTATTGCTTTTGTTAGAGACAACCCTCAATATGAAAATGATCTATTAGAGGTTACCAATGCAGCAACAAATGACGAATCTGGTAAATCGGATGTAGAAATGGGAATGTATTATTTAAAGAACAATAATAAAACCAGAGCACTGGTATATTTTAAGAAAGCGCTGGAAAAAGAGCCTAATGATTTTACCAATATTAAAAACGTTCTCCTTGTTCAAATCGATTTACAACAGTATAAAGAAGCCGATGTGTTGAGTAAAATTGCCTTAGAAAATTATCCTGCTCAACCTATTTTGTATCTCATAAATGGAGTGGCTAATAATAATCTCGGGAATTCTAAAGATTCCATAGAATCATTGGAAACAGGAATCGATTATGTTTTTGATGACCCAGTCATGGAGTCCGATTTTTATAAGCAATTAAGCACAGCCTATAAGTTGGAGAATAATATTACCAAATCTGAAACGTTTGCTAAAAAAGCAGAAGAAGCCCTAAAACAAAATGATTAATAGCTTAAAAAGAGTTGTTCTATTACTTAGTGTTTTGATTATTGGCTGCAAGTCGACCAAAACAGTGTCCTCCTCTGAGGAAATTAAGAAACCTCTCTCTGCACAGAAATTGATCAAGAATCATGCAAAGCAACAGAGTGCATTCACTACTCTTCAGGCTCGAATTAAGGTAGAATATACTCAGGGAGATCAATCTCAAACACATACCATTACATTACGAATGGAAAAAGACAAAGCCATTTGGATCAACTCGGCTTTTAGTGTAGTTAGAGCTAAGATCACACCAGAAAAAGTTGGCTTTTATAATAAATTAGATAACACCTATTTTGATGGAGATTTTGCACTAATAAGTGATTTTGTAGGAACCGATCTCAACTTTAAGAACACTCAAAATCTACTATTGGGTGAGGCACTATTCGATCTAAATGACTCAAGTTATGATTCCGACATTCATGAAAAGTCATATGTGCTTTTCCCAGAGCGTCAGAATGCATTATACGAAATATTTTTGTTGTTGAATCCTGGTCATTTTAAAATGGATTCGCAGCAGGTTTTTCAGCCAGTAGAACAGCGTATGCTTCAGGTAGATTATTTGAGTTATCAGGAAGTTGAAAAACAGATCTTACCAAAAGACATAAAAATTTTCTCGGTTGAGAAAGGATTGGAAACTACAATAGCCATGGAAATTAAATCGGTTTCACTTAATGAAGAGTTGCGCTTTCCTTTTGTGATACCATCAGGCTTTGATGAAATTAAGATTAAATGAAATTGAAAAATGTCATCACATATTGCATCGTTCTGTGTTGTTTATTTACAACTGTAAACACCTTTGCTCAAAACAAAAGGCAACAGGAATTGGAGCAGCAGCGCATGTCTTTGATGAAGGAAATTGAGAAGATCAATTCATTACTATTTCAGGAAAAGAAAGAAGAGAAGTCTATTTTGGTTGCTGTTGAAGACTTGAATTACAAAATAGCAGTACGCCAAAATTTAATTCGAGTGACCAATCAACAAGCTAATATTTTAACACGAGAGATCAATTCTAACCAAGATGAGATCACACGTTTGCGTAAGAAACTGACTTTATTAAAAGAGGAATACGCAGCCATGGTGGTGAAATCGTACAAGAGTAAATCGGAAGAAAGTAAAGTGATGTTCTTATTGTCATCCACTAATTTTCAACAAGCCTATAAGCGGTTGCAGTATATAAAACAATACGCCGATCACCAGAAAAAGCAAGCCCAGCTTATAAAAGAACAAACAGTCAAGCTGCAGGAATTGAATACGTCACTTTCAAAACAGAAAGAAGAAAAACAAAAATTAATCGATGCCAATAGGCGTTCACGACAACAACTTCAAAAGGAATTGGATCAACAGGAGGACATGGTCTCATCGATAAAGAAAAATTTAAGGAGCTACAATGCTCAAATTAAAACAAAACGCCAAGAGGTTGATAAAATTGATAGAGAAATTGAACGCATCATTAGAGATGCCATGGCCAATTCCAATAAAAAGGCAGGCAAGGCGACCACTTCAAATACATTTGCAATGACGCCTGAGGAGAAAGAATTAGCCGCTAATTTCACATCTAATAAAGGGAAATTACCTTGGCCAGTTAATCAAGGCGTGGTTAAAATGCGTTATGGCAAGCAAAAATCATTAATTGACAAGACAGTGACCATTAATAGTAATGGCGTGCGTATTGCCACCAATAAAGGAGAAAAAGTTCGTGCAGTATTTCAAGGTACAGTACACAGCATTATGGTCCCTAAAAACGGTAATAATGTGGTATTAGTGCAGCATGGTAATTATTTTACAGTCTATAAAAACCTAACCAAGATTAATGTTAAAAAAGGCGATAAAGTCTCGACTAAACAAATTATAGGTGAAGTCAATACCGATAGGGTTACCGGAGAGTCACTGCTGTCGTTTGTAATTTTTAAAGATGGTAAAACTCAAAACCCTGCCAATTGGATTTTTAGAATGTAATCTTTCTAAACCTTAACAACAACATATCCTCTCTTGGTTCTTTTGTGGTAACGTCCATTCCAATAATAATATCGTTTGCCCTTTATTATCACTACTTTATGTTGATTAGGGGCAACCTTTACCACCTTTACTGAAGAGGATGGATTTTCAATCACATTGGTAGCACATGAAACAGTACTTAAAGCACATATAACGCAGACGATTACAATTAAGATTCTCATAGTATTAAAATTGGGTTCTACTATAAGACTATTAACTGTTTCGATAGTTTAATTAATAAATTAATCCTCGAAAATGGCTTTAAGCTCTGTAGCATCACTGGGTTTCATTTTCCCAGCAAGAACAAGACTCAACTGTTTACGTCTTAAGGCGCCATCAAAACGAAGTTTTTCGATTGGAGTTTCGGGAATTATTTCAGGGATTTTTACGGGACTTCCGGTTTCATCAACAGCAACAAAGGTGTAAATAGCTTCATTGGCCTTAACCCGTTCTCCCGATTCGCGGTCATCAATCCAAACATCAATATATACCTCCATAGATGATTTGAATGCCCTTGACACTTTAGCTTCTACTGTTACTACACTTCCTAATGGTACCGAACGATTGAATGCCACATGGTTAACTGAAGCAGTCACGACTATACGTCTTGAGTGCCGTCGGGCAGCAATACTGGCCGCACGATCCATACGCGCAAGAAGTTCGCCGCCAAATAAATTATTCAATGGATTGGTTTCACTAGGCAAAACCAGATCGGTCATAACCGTTTTAGAGTCTTTCGGACATTTAGCTTCCATCAATTGTATTTTAATGAAAGCAAAGGTATAATGCTTTTAAATTTTGAAGAAGAAAAATATTAATTAAGTTTCTGAATAAGCAACCAGGCATCTTTATTGTGCTCACGTCGTATTTTATATAGCGCTTGCTGTGCTTCCGATCTCGTGGTATAGCTAGAATATACAACTTGATGTAGACCGTACTTATTCATGCCAATTTTTCGGGCATTATAACCTTGATCGAGCAACTGATTTAATTTTTTGGTGCTATTCTCTTCAATGCGGAAAGCACCTGCCACAATATGATAATTTCCATTTTGCTGGGACACATTTAAAGTAACAGCAGGTAACGGATTTGAGATTACAAATGTGGCTTCTTGTATTTTACCATTGAGTTGCTCCTGAGCTTCTTGTTCTACAACTTGATTGTGTTGTTCTATTTTATTGAGATAGTAGTTTGAAGACACAAAACCTCCTAATGTCAAAGTTAATAAGGCAATGGCGGCATAACGCAAATAAGGTCTAGACCGGCGCTTTTCGGAAGTTACCTTTAAAGGCACCACTTTTTCTAGTTCCTCAACCTCTTCTTTATATACTTCTCTTAAAACAGGAGAAGATGTAAATTCACTCAAACCAAAGGCATGCGTCAAATAGTTCACCTTATTTGAAGGTTCAAATGAAAATTTCCCGCCTTCGTTTAATTTTAGATCACCTATATTTTTGAATGTTAATACTTCGCCTTCTGCCAAGAATGATTTTAACGCTTTAGTTTTTTTGGCGATTTTTTTATTGGCAATTTCAAAAGGAATCTTCTCAACACTCGCAATGTAATTTGCTAGTAAACCATCATTGGATTTTAACTGCTCATTGAATGATAAGATCTTTTTTGGTGGGTAAAATGAATGTCCGTTTTCATCAATTTGAGCAGATATGGAGTTCGTAATAAATGCGCCAAATTCGGGTATGATAACACACTCGTATCGGTAAAGTAGGTCGCTCAAATAGTTATCGAACTGCATATAACAAAGTTAAAAAAAAATAAAACTGAAAAAAACTTTGCAAAACTATTTATTAACATTGTAAATTTAAGGTTCAATTCGCTACAATCCTTTAATAATCAATGACTGAGAGCACATTACTTTCTGCCTTAGCACTTCAAAATGTCACCAAAATTGGTGATATATCAGCAAAGAAACTCATCCAGTTTTGTGGTTCTGTTGAAGCAGTCTTTAAAGAGAAAAAGAATACGCTTTTAAAGATAGATGGCATTGGAGCATTAATGATTTCCGATCTCTTTGCGAAGCGCCATTTTCTAGAAGCCGAACAAGAATTAAAGTTCATTCTAGATAATAAGATAGACTGTCTCTTTTTTTTAGATCACCATTACCCTGAAAAATTAAAACACTGTATAGATGGTCCAATTTTACTTTTTAAAAGAGGAACAATTAACATTCAGGATCGTCCTATTATAAGCGTTGTAGGCACACGTAAAATTACTTCGTCCGGTATTGTATTTTGTGAAAGGTTAATTGAGCAACTTAAAATGTATAACCCTGTTATAGTTTCTGGTTTTGCTTATGGGACCGATATTACAGCTCAAAAGGCAGCGGTAAAACACAATTTACAAACCATAGGTTGTTTGGCACATGGCTTGAATCAAATATATCCTAAAACGCATATTAAATATGTTGAAGCTATTGAAAATAACGGTGGGTTTTTTACTGACTTTTGGAGTACAAGTGATTTTGACCGGAACAATTTTTTGAAACGCAATAGGATCATAGCTGGACTAAGTGAGGCTACTATTGTCATTGAGTCTGCAGCGAAGGGCGGAAGTTTAGTCACGGCAGATATCGCTGCGTCTTATAACAGAGAGGTTTTTGCCGTGCCAGGCAGACCAAATGATGCACAAAGTGTTGGCTGTAATAACCTCATTAAAATGCAACGTGCTCATGTGTTATCAACACCAGAGGACGTACCTTATATATTGAATTGGAAACTGGAAACAGATCAAAAGTCAATACAAAAAAAATTATTTGTAGAGCTTGACATGGATGAGAAGGAGGTATTTCGTTATCTTCAAGATTCAGGGAAATCTTTACTTGATAGTATTGCATTGCGATGTAATATGCCTACATTTAGAGTAGCCTCCATTTTGTTAAATATGGAACTTAAAGGCGTTGTAAGACCATTGCCAGGGAAACAGTTTGAGTTGACCTAGTATCCTGTTTTAGAACGCACTCTTTGAAGGACATTATCAGCAACTTCTTTAGCCTTAGCCGCTCCAATTGCAAGAGCTGCATCAACTTCATCCAAATTGGTCATAAAGTAATTGTAACGTGTTCTAACCGCCTCAAATTTTGAGATTAGGAGCTCATAGAGTTCTTGTTTTGCATGTCCATAACCGTAACCTCCTTTTTCATAATTAGCCTTCATGGTATTGATCTGTTCTGTATTGGCTACGAGTTTATAAATAGCAAAAAGATTACAATTTTTCCAATCTTTAGGATCTTCCAAAGGCGTACTGTCGGTTTGAATAGACATAATTTGTTTTCGCAATTGCTTATCAGGCAAAAACAGGTTGATGATGTTGTTTTTACTTTTGCTCATTTTTTCACCATCTGTGCCAGGAACATACATGGTTTCGTCTTGTAGTTTAATCTCAGGAATTACAAAAGCCTCCCCCATTTTAGCATGAAAACGTGAAGCAACATCTCGGGTCATTTCTAGATGCTGTTGTTGATCCTTACCCACAGGAACAATATCAGCATCATACAATAAAATATCGGCTGCCATCAGCATGGGATATGTGAACAAGCCGGCATTGACATCTTCAAGACGATCGGCCTTATCTTTAAAACTATGTGCTAAGGTCAACCTTTGGTATGGAAAAAAACAACTTAAATACCATGTTAACTCCGTAACCTGCGGGACATCACTTTGACGGTAAAAAACAGTTTTGTCAATATTTAAACCACAAGCCAACCAAGTGGCAGCAGTTGAGTAAGTGTTTTGTCGCAACTCTTCCGCATCTTTTATTTGAGTTAACGAATGCATATCGGCAATAAATAAGAAAGATTCATTGTGCGGATCAGAACTTAATTCAATTGCAGGTAAAATTGCACCGAGCAAATTTCCTAGATGTGGTGTTCCTGTGCTTTGTACTCCTGTTAATATACGCGCCATATTCCCTTTTGTTGATACTAAATTAAGTGTTTTTGAATGCGAAAAAGCAAAGGTACTTTTTTTACCATAATAGCTCAATATATTTAGTAGATTTACGGCTGATGAAGATTTTGAAGTATCCACTATGGATAGTATATCGCGTTTGGTTCTATATATTGGTTGCCCTACCAATTGTAATATTGCTGCCTATCTTACTTGTAGTGATATCAAGAGACCAATGGTATCCTGCTTTTTTTAAACTGGCTCGGTTTTGGGCTAAATTTATTCTCATAGGAATGGGAATGCGTTGGAAGATACGTCGTGAGCAAATCACAGAAAATAAAAAGAGCTATATGTTTATTGGCAATCATACCTCTATGATGGATATTATGCTTATGCTGGTCACAGTTAGGACCAACCCTTTTGTTTTTGTTGGGAAAAAGGAATTGGCTAAAATTCCATTGTTTGGCTTCTTTTATAAGAAGACCTGCATCCTTGTTGACAGGGACAGCCCCAAAAGTCGCAAGGCTGTATTTATTAGAGCGCAGCGTAAACTAAAAGAGGGAAGAAGTATATGTATTTTTCCTGAAGGTGGTGTGCCTGATGAAGATGTTGTATTGGACACCTTTAAGGATGGTGCATTTAGAATGGCCATTAATCATCAAATCCCTGTGGTTCCAATAAGTTTCTTAGATAACAAAAAACGCTTTTCATACACGTTTTTCAGCGGCGGCCCAGGATTACTTCGCGTTCATGTTCATCCCTTTCTTGACACCACAAGCTTAACGATAGATGACACTAAATCTTTACGAGATTCAGCCAGAACAGTATTATTAAAGTCACTCGAAGAATGACATATAAAAAAAGCTACCCTAGGCAAAGAGTAGCTTTTTTGTCATTATTGTGCTCCTGAGTGGAGCGACAATAACCAATCTAACCAACTAAAAGACCTTAAAACCTAAATCGGAATCCTGTATAAAAACCAATAGTGTAAGGATTAAAATCACCTGACGTATCACTAAAGGTGTTGATTTGATATTTAAATATAGGATCCAGATTGAAGTCAATGCGTTTTGATATTTTATAGTCAAATCCCAACCCAAGGTTAGCACTAAAACTCGTTTCGTTTAAATTTGTTGCCTCACCCAGCAATCTTTGTTCACCCTGAAGTGTGGTATACACCTTATTTTCATCTAAGAACAAAGTACTAAAACCACCAATCACACTCATGCTAAGCTTGCGATCAGATAACTTATATTCTAGTTCCACAGGAACTTCTATATAACTAAATTCCTGATCGATTGACGACTTAATATTGTTTGCAACTACCCCTGGAACCTGCGCAAACCCAGCACCTTCTAAACTCAAGAAAGATAAGGCTTGTCCATATTCATTGAGACTCACATTTCTTAACGGATTGATATCATCAACGTTAACATCGATGTTGTTGTAGACTACAACATTGTTGGTGCTATAACCAAGATTGAGTTTGTTTACACCTCCCCGAACACTTAATTTTTCGGAAATGTGATAGTTAGCAGCAACACCATAACTCATATTAATATCACCTGATCTAGGGTTTTCATTAAATAGTGGATCAATGGCCGATCCATCACCAAACGAATTAAAATACACTGGAGCAATATGTGGAGACACACTCCAACGTTTAAAATCTTTCTTTTCTTCTTCCTCTTCTAATTCTTCTTCCTCCATAGATTCTGCTATGGCATCTTCAAGAGAAAGACCTTCATTTGGGTCTTCAGCCTCTAAGGTTGAATTCAATGGTTCTTCAGTTAATTCAGGAATTTTGGTCGTAGTATCAGTGTTGGCTACAGCATTAGTATCTTTAGCATGCTTAACTATTTCAGAAGTATTTTGGCTGTCGGAATCATTATTAGATGTGTTAACCTTCGTTTTATTGACAATGTCATCTTTAGTGTCCGTTTGAGCATATTGAGCAGACTTATCTAAAGGTAATTCATTAGATTCAACCACAGCATTTTGTGACTTGACGTTGTTTAACCTTTGAGGACTATTAGTTTCATTGTTCGTATTGGTTTGCGTCAATGTGTTTTCAGCATTGTTATTTAATTCGTCATTTTGACGACCATCCATTTCTGATTCTTCAAGGGTAATAGCATCTTCAGTAGACTCAAAATTTGAATTCGTGCTATCTTGAGTGTCACTGGATTGCGGTTGCCCTAAATTTTGTTCAGTTGATTCAGTATCGACTACAGTTTCTGGTGAATTCGTGCCAGATGTATTGAATACCGCATTGCCTATTGTAAATATCAACAATAAGCCTGCAGACACTCCGGCGATTTTTATCCAAAGAGGAATCGGTTTTTTATCGTTAACAGATTGCTGTAATTGGGTGTTGATATTATTCCATACAGCATCACTAGGCGAACGCTCAAAGTCTTTGAGTTTTTCCTGAAAAAGTCTGTCTATATGTTTTTTATCACTCATTATAAAGTTTGCGAATTCATACTCGCTTTATGATGTTCTACTTTTTCTTTTAAGAGCATTCGTGCTCTTGCTAAATTTGATTTCGATGTACCGCTTGAAATGTCTAACATCTCTGCGATCTCTTTATGTGAATATCCGTCAAGTACATAAAGGTTAAAAACCAACCTGTATCTGTCAGGTAATTCTTGAATACATTTCAATAAGAAATCTATACTCACATCTTCATCCTCAATTTCAATTGCTACATCTTCAATTTTTTCTTCATTAACAATATTTAAAACGCTTTTGCCTCTATATTTTTGAAGCACTGAGTTTATTGTTATTCTTTTAATCCAACCTTCAAAAGCACCTCGGTTTTCAAACTGTGCTATCTTTTTAAATATGATTAAAAATGCATCTTGCAGATTATCTTCTGCCTCGGCATAGTTCCTAGAATACTTTAAGCAAAGAGAAAACAATTTGCTTGAAAACAGCATATATAGTTCTCCTTGGGCTTTAGCATCGTTTTTCTTGCATTTTTCTATGAGTAATTCTAAACTCAAATATCATAAGAATTTAAGGTCTATTATTGAACAACGGGTATCTCATAGGTATCATAAATATCTTCTCCAAATTCATCTTCACCTAACCAGAATTTAAAAACCATAGTCGAAAATCCATTGGGTGCTAAAAAATCAAAAGCACGCTCATCTGTTTCCTCAGTCAACGGACTACATTCGAGGCCGCCTGGTGTTGTTTCAGTCACTAAGCTAACAACAGCTACTGTGCGCTGATTTCCACTCTCAATATTATAAACGTTATTAAAGTTATGGCAATTTGTTGGTACGCGGTAGGTATAGGTAATTCTATTCACATCGCCACCAACTAACTGGTCTGGTACTTGAACTTGCATTATTGGTAATATCTCTAAATGAAAATCTTCTTCATCATCGCTAACACTGCATGACCAAAAGAGTATTACCAAACTCAATAGGGCTAATTTTTTCATATAATTTCACTTTAGTTCATACTATATGTACTAATATAGATGCGAAATATATAAAATGGTTGCGTAAAAATGTTAAAAAAGCAACTTAATGTAGTACCGTAATATTAGTTATCTTCGGAAATTATAGCCATTATTTTAGCTTCTAATTCCTCCATTAAGTCGGGATTATCTGCTAAAAGTGCCTTAACCGCATCTCGCCCCTGACCTAATTTGGTGTCTTGATAGCTAAACCATGAGCCACTTTTTTTAATGACTTCGTGCTCAACTGCTATATCGATGATTTCTCCTACTTTAGAAATCCCTTGGCCATACATGATATCAAATTCAGCCAATTTGAACGGAGGTGCAACCTTATTCTTGACTACTTTTACTCTGGTTTTATTACCAACAGCACTACTGTTAGAATCTTTTATTTGAGTAGAACGTCTAATATCAAGCCGCACAGAAGCATAGAATTTAAGGGCATTACCACCTGTTGTGGTTTCTGGATTTCCAAACATTACTCCAATCTTCTCACGTAACTGGTTGATAAAGATCATGGTACATTTGGTTTTACTTATTGAAGCGGTTAATTTTCTAAGCGCTTGAGACATTAACCTGGCATGTAATCCCATTTTGGAATCTCCCATCTCACCTTCAATTTCACTTTTTGGTGTCAAGGCCGCAACCGAGTCGACTACAATAATGTCTATGGCTCCAGAGCGTACCAAATTATCTGCAATTTCAAGGGCTTGCTCACCATGATCAGGTTGTGAAATTATGAGAT
>CAYZKX010000042.1:0-12094 GCA_964479055.1 uncultured Flavobacteriaceae bacterium | reverse complement strand
ATATGACCTCAATCATTTCAGAAATGTATAAGAACCATCAGAATAAGAAGGACGGAGCGTATACCATTTTCTATATGGGCGTTAATGCTGGTGCATTTCTAGGGATTTTGTTATGTGGTTATCTGGGTGAAAAAGTAGGGTGGAGTATAGGCTTTGGACTGGCAGGTATTTTTATGTTATTTGGCTTATTACAGTTTTGGTTCTCTCAAAATATATTTGGAAATATTGGACTTAAACCAACTAAAGAGTCAAAACAAGCTGAAATAGAAAATGATACTGATACGCGTAATCCATTCTCAACCTGGCAATTGGTACTTATAGCCATAAGTAGTTTATTGGGCTTACTATGGTTGATCAACTCCCCAGCATCAAAAATATCAGGAGGCGAATTCAATATTTTTGGTTTTGAGATAGGAGGAATGGGCGGTAATGATATCGCTATATTAACTGCTTTGGGGATCTTCATATACTTATTGGTCTACCGGCTAACAAAATACTCTAAGGTCACGCGAGATAAAATGATTGCCATTGCTTTTTTCTGTTTCCTTATTATTTTCTTTTGGGCTGTTTTTGAACAATCACCAGGAACCTTGACCATCTTTGCAAATGATTACACCAATAGAGTACTGACGGGTAATGCGAGTTTGATCTATCTCATTGTAAATTCTCTGGTAGCTATTGTGCCGTTGGCCATAATAAACTGGGTGTTGTTGCAGTTGTTTAAAAGAACTTTCAAACAATATAGCCTTGCAAATACCATATTGGCAATAAGTTTTGTCATAATTTGGATCATAACGCTTTGGATGTTGACCAATGACTGGTATCAAGCGGGATTCTTATCACTATCGGATAGTTTTAGAGAATTTTTAATGATCGCACCAAGCACACAGCCATTAACAGAAGTTCCAGCATCATGGTTCGGAATTTTGAACTCGTTATTTATCATCACTTTTGCTCCGCTGTTCTCAAAATGGTGGGAAAGTAAATACAATCCAACAGCCAATGTTAAATATGCTATTGGTTTGGCCTTATTAGGTCTTGGAATGGCTTGTGTTGCATTTGGAGCCTCAGGCATTGAAGCAGGTGCTAAAACGGCTTCAGTAAGTATGATCTGGCTTATATTGGTCTATTTGTTCCATACCTTGGGTGAATTGTGTATATCTCCAGTAGCCTTGTCATTGGTAAGTAAGTTGTCACCAGCGCGTATGATCGCCTTTATGTTTGGTGTGTACTATCTGGCTGTAGCCATAGGCATGAAATTAGCTGGAATGTTTGGTGAGAATGTGGATAAAATTGCCGATGAGAATGGTATTAGTTATTTTTTCTGGATGTTAACCATTATTTCTCTCGTCCTTGCTGCCTTTGCTCTGGTCATGCAACCCGTGATCAAAAAGCTCATGCATGGTGTACGATAATCGAATAAAACGTTAAATTTAACAGTAAAACGCTCCATTTAGGAGCGTTTTGTGTAAATTGGGAACGCTTTTTGCTCATTTTTGTTAAAAAATGCTCCATAACTAATAAAAATATAAGCATGAAAAAGTTAATTGTATTACTCGTATTTTCATTGGCTAGCATTGGGATTTCGGCCCAAGAGATCAATTGGCTCACCTTAGAGGAAGCTGTTGCCAAGCAAAAGAAAAACCCAAAAAAGATCATAATGGATGTGTACACCGTATGGTGTGGCCCATGCAAACGTCTAGATAGAGATACGTTTGGCAATAAAGATGTAATTGATTATGTCAATAAATATTACTATGCAGTGAAGTTTAATGGTGAAGGAAATGATGTTATTAGCTATAAAGGAAAGACCTTTAAGAATACCAATTATGATCCGGCTCGTGCCAAAAGTAGAAATAGTGCTCACGATCTTACACGCTATTTTGGTGTAAGGGCGTACCCTACAATTGTGTTTATTGATGAGAATCAGGAATTCTTAACGCCCTTGCGAGGCTATAAAAATCCACAGGAGTTGGAATTGTTCTTAAAACTGTTCAAACAGGATCTTCATAAAGAATTGACAACTCAAGAAGCGTTTAATGACTATTATGAAACCTTCAAACCTGAGTTCAAAACGGAAAAATAGTATTTAATAATTTAGAATAAATGCTCCCTTTTTACCGGTTTGGTAGAAAGGGATTTTTTTTGATTTGCATGTATTCATCCAACGTTCTTGAAAACTTCTATAGTTGCTGCCATCACTTATAATTAATCTTGGTTGTAATTGGTTAATCAATCGGCTCAAATTGATTCTAGGGGAATTACGAAGTAGTATCATATCTGGCTTTAAGGTCTTGGCAGAATAAACACCATGGCTGTCTACAATTAAAAGGACATGATCATTAATGGTATAGGCCGATCTTAAGGTGTCAGTTTTGATTGTCTTAATATTCTCGCCAATAGTATAGTTGATAATTAAACTTTCATTAGCAATGCTGTCTAATTTAAGGCTATGATGAACATTTAATGTTAAACCTTCACGAAAACCTAATACGGAATGTCTGCTTTTGTGAAACACGATAAATTGATGCTGTACCTGTTGAATATTCCAAATGTGATACAATTGAAAAGAAATGAGTACCATAAAAAAACCAACAATTCCGTGAAAGGACTTTTGGTAAATTATAAATATCCCAAGAATGATCAAGAGGTAACACAGAATTACATCCAATATATTAAAGGATATATTTTGAAATATGAAGGATTCCTGCTCGGCGACCCAACCTACAAAATGATTCAAGGTGGATATTATATCATAATAGCACTTTGACAGAAATAGCGGCAACATATCAAGTAAGGCCAATGCGATAACAAGTATTCCTAAGGCAAGAATAATACCTAGTACTGGAATGATAACAAGATTGGAAATAAAAAATAAACCAGGAAATTGATGAAAATAATACAAGCTTAAAGGCAAAACACCTATTTGAGCAGAAATGGTGACTACAATAATATTCCAATAGAATTTTAATACACGATTTGAAGGACGCCACAACTTACTCATTAAAGGGTGAATTGTTATAATAGCAAGCACGGCAAAATAGCTTAATTGAAAACCAACATCAAACAAAAATTCAGGTTGGACGAGTAGTAGTATGAATGCTGAAATAGCAAGTGAATTAATAGTATTTGTTGGACGTTTTATATGCATGGCTATAGCAAACACGCTGAACATCGTTACTGCCCTGGTTACAGAAGCCGATAGACCTGCCACCAATGCAAAACACCAAAGGAGAAAAATCAAAACTACAGTTTTTATGTAACTGCCGTTTTTTAGATATGCTAATGGTCGCAAAATATGATTCAAGAGCAAAAGAATAATACCAACGTGTAGTCCAGATATAGCTAGAATATGAATGGCCCCTGCTTGAGCATAACTATTATAGATCTCTTTGGAAATATCCTGACGCTGTCCTAAAAGCAATGCATTTACAATGGCTAACGCATCGCCATTAAATCTATGTTTTACTAGTTTTTGATTGATGGTTTTTCGTATGCTGTGGGCCAATCCAAAAGGTGACCGCTCTGAAGATGGCATTAGTAAGATTTGGGATTGATCAATATTTAGTTGATGGTAGATTTGTTTGTTTTCTAGATAAGATCTATAATCAAATTGATGCGGATTTATGGGTGCATTGACGCGAAAAAAGGAAGTATAGGTGGTATATAAGTGGTCGGCCTCCAATTCAAATACTATGGAATCTTGTTTGATGTTGAGCAGGGCTTTACCAAATACTCGTTGGTTGCCAACTTGTAAAACATTAATAACATAGTTGTTACTATATGAGCTTGGTTTGAGTGTTTCTCGCAAATTAAAATGGATGACCTGAGCGGTTTTGGAATGATCAATGAAATTTGTGTAATGATCTTTTCTATTACGCGGATCATGTACTTGAAAATTTACATTGCCTATGGCTATTACAATGAACCCAATAAGTACATCGATCCATTTAAATTTACCGAATTTGTTTTTGGTGATCCATACTGCAAATACTAGAATAAACAATAGTATGAAGATGCATAAAAAGACATGTTGTGTGGAAATTTGAATGGAATGTCCTATCAAAATTCCAACAATGAGAAACAGTGTCAACCGAATAAATGGAAAATATAAGGCGTGCAAAATATAGAAAATATACTACAATATAGTAAATATTCTATAAAATACGTCTTGCTTGTACAAAAGCGAAGTACCAGTAACGTTCGGATAATAATGAGGTGATTACGCCTTTACTAGTGGAGGCATGAATAAATTCGACTTCATTCTTTTTAGTCGATGTCACAATGCCAACATGATTGACTTTTCTACTGTTTTTTTTAGTTGCAAAGAATAGGAGATCTCCTTTTTTAACTTCTTTTAAGTCAACCCAATGCCCACTGCTTTTTAATTGTGATGTTGTTCTTGGTAGAATTATATCTTCACTTTTAAAAGCGGTCACCACTAAGCCAGAACAGTCCATACCCTTTTTTGAGATACCACCATATTTATACTTAACTCCATCAAATTTTAATGCAGTATTTACAATAGTATTAGCAGGTGAATCATCTGAATTGTGAGTTGAAGGATTGGATTCTCTATGGGTAGTCTTTTTTGACGATCCACATGAAGTGAAACACACTAATGCAATTAGGATAAGGGCACAAATTCGCATAGTTTATGTAAAGCGGTTGTGCTAATGTACTGAATTATAAATTAATTTTGCTGTCTTCTTACTAGCCCCTTTACCGCCCAGTTTCTTTTCTAAATCGTAGTAGTCAATAAAAAATTTGGTACGCTCATAGTCATCAAGAATGAGAGATAGCTCTTTTTTTAGATTACTGGAATTAAATTCTCCTTGAATAAGTTCGGTGACTACCTTTTTATCCATGATGAGATTGACCAGCGAAATATACTTAATGTGCTTAACCAATTGTTTGCCAATTTGGTATGATAACCATCCACCCTTATAGCATACCACTTGAGGTACTTTAAAAAGCGCTGTTTCCAGGGTGGCTGTACCTGACGTTACTAAGGCAGCCGTCGAGACACTCAAAAGGTCATAGGTCTCGTTAGAAACAAAATGCACATTGTGTTTATCTACAAAAGGTTCGTAAAATGCATAGTCCTGACTTGGCGCACCAGCGATTACAAATTGATAATCAGGAAAGTCCTTAATCACACTTAGCATAACAGCCAGCATTTTTTTTATTTCTTGTTTACGGCTTCCAGGAAGTAATGCAATTATTGGTTTGTCTGACAATTCATATGCTCTCCGGAATGTAGATTCATCAACTTGATCACGTTTAGCGATCGCATCAATTAATGGATGGCCTACAAATTCAACGGCATAATTATGCTTCTTTTCATAAAAATCTTTTTCAAAAGGAAGAATAACGTACATATAGTCTATATCACGTTTTATGGCTTTGATTCTTCCTTCCTTCCAGGCCCAAAGTTGAGGTGATATGTAATAGTGGGTTGCATAACCTTTTTGCTTCGCCCATTTAGCAATGCGCAGATTAAATCCGGGATAATCTATGAAGATCAAAATATCGGGATCAAAAGAAGCAATATCCTTTTTACAAAATTTAAGATTTCGAGTTATAGTGCGCAGGTTCATCAAAACCTCAGTGAAACCCATGAATGCCAAATCCCTATAGTGCTTTACCAAACCATTGCTTATCTCTTGCATTAAGTCACCACCCCAAAACCTAAATTCCGCATTGTTGTCTTTTTGCAACAACGCCTTCATAAGGTTGGATCCGTGTAGGTCACCTGATGCTTCTCCTGCAATGATATAGTACTTCACTGTCTATAATTTTAAAAAAAACGTAAAGAGAGCCACTAAAATAGTAGCTAAAAGTACGCCTCTTGCTCTATAATCCTGTTTCTTTTTTATAAAAACAAAAAATGCAATCAAATTGAGTATTGCGGCTAAACTTACCAACTTGCCGAGAAAGCCTTCTTGTCGGGCAGCTTTTATAACAGCAAGAGCATCATCTCCTTTACCTAAATATAAAGCTGCAAAATAGACTCCTATGGCATTGGCAAGCAACCCAATCAATATACCTATTAATAAATCTTTTTTATGCATTTAAATTCCAAGAGTTTAATTGTTGAATAAAATGATGTGCTGTGAGATCAAACTGTACAGGCACAATAGATACATATCCATTTGCCAGCGCCCATTCATCAGTATCTTCACCCATATCCTGGTTCACAAATTCGCCACTCAACCAATAATAATTCTGTCCGGCAGGATTTTGTCGTTTATCAAACTCTTCTTCCCAATTCCCTTTGGCTTGTCTGCATATTTTAACGCCTTTAAGCTCATCCTTTTTCAAATTAGGAAAATTCACGTTTAGAATCACATCTTTAGGCAATCCATGATTTAGCACATTTTTTGTGATCATTTCAACATACGACTCAACAGCTGAAAAATCGGCATCCCAGTTGTAATCGCATAATGAAAAGCCAATAGCTGGAATACCTTCAATTCCTGCTTCAATGGCAGCACTCATAGTTCCCGAATATATAACGTTTATAGAAGAGTTGGAACCATGGTTTATTCCTGAAACACATAGATCGGGAGCACGATCCAGAATTTCGTGTTTCGCCAATTTAACGCAATCGGCTGGTGTTCCAGAAGTACTATATTCAATTTGAGGGCCGTTATCAATACGTTCACGTTTACAATGCAAGGTAGCATTTACTGTGATGGCATGACCCATACCACTTTGAGGATTATCAGGTGCGACCACAACAACTTCACCTAAAGTATTCATTACTTTGATTAGAGTTCGAATACCTGGAGCCGTTATTCCATCGTCATTGGTTACTAAAATCAAGGGTTTTTTGGACATAATGAATAGGATAACTCCCCACAAAAGTAACTAAATTGAACTTTAAATCTGTATTTTGACGTGTTTAACAAAAAATTAGTATCATTGACAGATATTGGCATAGTTTTTTCTTTAATTTAGTTGAAATTTTGAACTTAATCCCATTAAAAAAGATGATGAAAAGGAATATTAATATTATGTTGTTGGCACTTCTTGTTGCCTTTGCCTCATGTAGTTTTACCACTAAAACTTTCGATGGTGATGACGACAAGGATAAATTACTGATTCAGTTAATTACCTATGTTCTTGAGCAGGGACATTTTGAACCTGCCATGATCGATGATGAATTTTCAGTAGGTGTTTTTCAAGATTACTTAGATCAATTAGATCCTTTTAAGCGCTATTTTTTAGCCTCAGATTATAAGGAATTTAAAAAATATGAATTAGAAATTGATGATCAGATCATGGCTTATGATCTTACATTCTTCAATTTAACTCACGAACGTTTATTGCAACGTATGGAAGAGTCAAAGGCCATCTATAAAGAGGTGTTGGCTAATTCTTTTGACTATACCATTGATGAAGAATTTGATACGGATTACGAAAATTTAGAATATGCTAAGAATAAATCTGAATTAAAGGAACGTTGGAGAAAACAGATGAAGTTCTCTACAATAGCAAACTTTCATGATCTAAAAGTTGAACAAGAAGGAAAGCAAAACATTGATGAGAACCCAGAGAATTGGAGTGATGAGCAACGTGAAAAGGCTTTAAATGAAAATGATGAAAGAATTGTTATAAAGACAGATGAGGAGCTAGAACAAGAAGCTCGTGATGCCACTTTGAGATCTATGGATGAGCTCTACAGTTTCATTGATGACCGTCAGCGTAAAGATTGGTTTTCGGTGTTTATTAATGCCGCAGTAGAAGAATTCGATCCGCATACATACTATTTTGCACCAGAAGATAGAGATCGTTTTGATGTAGCTATGTCTGGAAATTATGAAGGAATTGGTGCGCGACTTCAAAAACGTATGGACAATATAATTGTCAACGAAATCATTTCTGGAGGCTCTGCATGGAGACAAAATAAACTGCAAGTTGGAGATCAAATCCTTAAAGTTCGTCAGGAAGACGAAGAAGAAGCTACAAGTGTTGTGGGTATGCGTTTGGATGACGCAGTTAAACTTATTAAGGGACCAAAAGGAACTAATGTGATTTTGACTTTAAAGCGTGTAGATGGTATAATTGAGGATCTGTCTATTCCTAGAGATGTTATTGAGTTGGAAGAAACATATGCAAAGACATCTGTGGTTAAAAAAGACGATAAAGTATATGGCGTAATTAACTTGCCTAAATTTTATGCTGACTTCCAAGATTACGAAAGTAGAAATGCAGCAAAAGATGTTAAAACTGAAATAGAGCGCCTTAAGGAACAAGGCATGCAAGGTTTAGTTATTGACCTGAGAAACAATGGTGGAGGCTCTTTAAAAACTGTTGTGGATATGGTAGGTCTGTTTATTAAAGAAGGACCAGTAGTTCAAGTAAGTTCCACAGGTGAACCGCGAGAAGTATTGAGTGATAAAGACAAGTCTATAGTCTGGGACGGACCAATGGTAATTTTAGTAAACGAACTTTCGGCTTCGGCTTCTGAAATATTGGCTGCTGCAATGCAGGATTATAAGCGCGGTATTATAATTGGTAGTAAACAAACCTATGGAAAAGGTTCGGTGCAAAATATTCTTGATCTAAATCGCATGGTACGAAATAACACTAATGGTGATATGGGAGCCTTAAAATTTACGACTCAAAAATATTATAGAATTAATGGTGGATCAACACAGTTAGAAGGTGTTAAAAGTGATATTGTAGTGCCAGACCGTTATGCTTATATAGGCATAGGTGAAAAGACGTATTCAGGTGCTTTACCATGGGATCAAATCGAACCTGCAGAGTACGAAGAGTGGGGGAATTACTATGATTATGAGGCGACTATTAAAAAGAGTAATAAGCGTATGAAAAATAGTGATCAGTTAAAGTTGATTGATGAAAACGCCAAATGGGTAAATGACATTAGAGAAGAAAATATGTTTTCGTTGAACTACAATAGTTATAGAGAGCGTTTGGAGAAAAATGAACAAGAAGCGAAACGTTTTGAGAAGATAAACGATTATCAAACCAATCTTGATTTCAGATCTTTACCTTATGAGATCGCATTAATGGAAAAAGACTCCATTCTTAAAATTAAACGAGAGCGTTGGCACGAAGCGTTGAGTAAAGATGTATATGTAGAAGAGGCTTTAAATGTGCTTAATGATTTAAAAATGACCTATTCCATTAAAAATAAAGTAGCAGTTAAAAATTAGAATTTTTAAAATATACATATTTAAAACCACGCCTTTAGCGTGGTTTTTTTATAGAAAAATTCTTCTAAATACAGTGATTTATACCAAGACCTCAAAAAATAGTAAAAAAAGTAGCATTAAATGTAATATACCTAACATTTAGATCTTATTTAAACATCTAATTTCGAGGCATTAACCATAAAATTTATATTATGAATGCACAAAAACTATTTGAGCATTCAAATCAAAAAATTGTTTTTTTAAGAAATGTCTTCTTTTTGGTTTGTACGCTCGTATTAACGATTCCCAATCTAAATGCCCAAAACAAAACCTATTATTTGAATGGTGGATATATCTCCACTAAAAATGACACGAACATATGTGTAGACGGTACACCAGATTACATCAATGTAGATTTGACCAACGCACAGGGTTACTTTCAACAATGGGTAATCACAGATGCTGAACAGAATATTTTGGCCTTACCACAATCACCTCCATTTGAATTTGATGGAGCTGGTGCTGGAGTGTGTCAGATTTGGCATTTATCATATGCCTTTCTTTTTAACCTAAATGTAGGAGTCAATTTAAATGACCTTTATGGATGGTACGATCTTTCAAATTCTATAGAGGTAGTTCGCACACAGCCTGATGGTGGAACCTTAGAAGGTGGGCCATTTTACTTTACAGTTGGAGATGGTGAGGCGGATAATATTCCTGAAGGAGCAATAACTGTTTCTGGCGGAAGTGGAAGTAATTCGCAATGGGTTGTTACAGATGATCTAGGAAACATTTTAGGCTTACCACCAAGTCCATATGTAGTTGATTTTGATGGAGCTGGTCCAGGTACATGTTTGGTTTGGTATTTACGATTTGAGGATGGACTAACAGGCGCAGAGGTTGGAAACAATGCTTCAGATTTAAAGGGATGTTTTAGTTTGTCTAATCCTATTGAAGTAGTAAGAACACCATTTGTGGATGGTGGAAAACTAGAAGGTGGTCCATTTGAGTTTTGCGTAGGTGATGAAGTTGCTGATAATATTATGGAAGGTGCAATTACCTTGAGTGAAAATGTTGGTAGTAATTCTCAGTGGGTTATTACAGATGATCAAGGAAACATTTTAGGCTTACCACCAAGTCCATATGTTGTAAATTTTGATGGTGCTGGGCCTGGAACATGCTTGGTATGGCATTTAAGTTTTGAAGATGGTTTGGAAGGCGCAGAAGTTGGTAATAATGCTGCAACGGATCTCGTTGGTAATTATGATCTTTCAAATCCTATAGAGGTAGTTCGCACACAGCCTGATGGTGGAACCTTAGAAGGTGGGCCATTTTACTTTACAGTTGGAGATGGTGAGGCGGATAATATTCCTGAAGGAGCAATAACTGTTTCTGGCGGAAGTGGAAGTAATTCGCAATGGGTTGTTACAGATGATCTAGGAAACATTTTAGGCTTACCACCAAGTCCATATGTAGTTGATTTTGATGGAGCTGGTCCAGGTACATGTTTGGTTTGGTATTTACGATTTGAGGATGGACTAACAGGCGCAGAGGTTGGAAACAATGCTTCAGATTTAAAGGGATGTTTTAGTTTGTCTAACCCAATTGAGGTAATTCGTACTGAACAAACAAAACCATGCAAAATTGATGGCGGCAAATTGACAGCCGATGATTATTATGTCTTTTGTGTAGGTGATAAAGAACCTGATTATGCCACTGGAATAGTGTTAACTGGAAATGGCGGAGGTGATTCGCAGTGGATAGTTACAGATTTAAATGGTACAATTCTAGGGTTACCACCTTCTCCTGATGTTGTGAACTTTGATGGTGCCGGTGAGGGCATATGTTTAGTATGGCATCTAAGTTATCAGGATGACCTGGTAGGCCTTGCCGAAGGGAATAATGCTTTTGAAGATCTCACTGGATGCTTTGATTTGTCTAACCCTATTCCTGTATTTAGATTTGATTCAGAAGGCTTATTATGCGAATTGTTTGATTATAGTTTAGAGCCAACAAATGTTAAGATTTCGATGTATCCAAATCCGACTACGGATAAAGTCAATATCGATTTTGAAGAAATAGAGGATGAGGTTTCCGTTAAGATTTATAGTTTGAATAATGAAGAAGTATTTCAACGTAATCAATTTGATACTCATTTAGATAAAAAACTAGAAGTCAATACCTCAAATTTGACAACAGGGTTTTATTTGGTTAGCATTACAGATAGCAGTGGTAATATTATAGCCGTTAAACGATTGATAATTAAATAGAATTAAAAAAAACCACGCGAAAGCGTGGTTTTTTTATTACTATTCTCCAGATCCTGGAGGATATTGTTCCATTATTTTAGAAACAAATTCTTTTATTCTGGCTTCCTTTTTGTCAACGGTGCTGTTTTCTGATAGTGAACCACGACCTAACCCTTGCCATACTAATTCTTTTCTGGAGGCGTCTATCAGGTCAATGTATAATCGTCCTTCGGTTGAGGTCGTCACCGTCGTATAAGGGTAGGTGTTATAATACCATGGTGACCAACCCCAGCCCCAGCCATAACCCCAGCCTCCCCAGCCGTTGTTGTAAACGTTAACCTTTTCACGAGATTTAGTGAATATGCTCACTAAAAGATCGGCATTCTCCGATTTTTGATACCCTTTCTTAACCAATTCCATTTCGATGGCCTTGAGGATTCTTCTTTTATCAAGGTCACTGATCTCGGCTTTGTCAATTCCAGTCTTAAAAAACGCAAAGGTCTTATATTCGTTAAAATTAACTTCCTTATCGTAATCGGAAACGACTTTGACCGATGAACAAGACGCCAGCATAACGATGCATACTAGCATTGATGCAGTTTTTAATATTCTTTTTTTCATAGACTTATATATTAAGTTATAGTGTGTTCAATAAACTATCATCAACAATATTTGGTA
>CAYZKX010000041.1:0-12309 GCA_964479055.1 uncultured Flavobacteriaceae bacterium | reverse complement strand
GTACTAAAATTTAACAAATTATTAACAAATCTAAGATTAGCTTATTTTCAATACCTTCGCAATAATTATTACACTTTCTATGGCCATTAAACCCAGTAGTTTAAATACTTTCCTACTTTTCAAATTACCCTCGGCATATCTATGTGGTGTAAGAGTAAAGGCACTAACTCATGATAGTTGTATTGTTAGTGTTAAGCATAGGTGGATCAATCAAAATCCGTATCGTTCCATGTTTTGGGCAGTTCAGGGTATGGCCGCCGAGTTGACAACCGGAGCACTGCTAACTGATAAAATAAAACAAAGAGGTGAAAGCATCTCTATGTTAGTTGCCAATAACAATGCACAGTTTAGTAAAAAGGCAACTGGCCGCATAACCTTTGTTTGTAACCAAGGCCATTTAATTGACAAGGCTATTGATACTGCTATCTCCACTATGGAAGGTCAAACGGTTTGGCTAAATGCAGTTGGAACCAACGAAGAAGGCGTTGAGGTTTCCAACTTCAATTTTGAATGGACCATAAAAGTGAGAAACTAATTTTTGGTTCTAGCTGTAACAAAAATTCATTACGGTCAACAAATAGATAGATCAACAAAAAACAACAACTTATTATGGAAAAATTACCTGATTATTCAAATAGAAATGCCCACGAAATTGATTACCGAATTTATGGAGAGGAAATGCAGTATGTTGAAATTGAATTGGATCCACAGGAAGCCGTGATTGCGGAAGCAGGTGGATTTATGATGATGGATGATGGTGTTCAGATGGAAACCATGTTTGGAGACGGTTCTAAAAAGCATTCTAGTTTTTTGGATAAAGTTTTAGGTGCTGGAAAACGCATTCTTACCGGAGAGAGTTTATTTATGACAGCCTTTTATAATAACCAATCTGGTAAGCGCAATGTTTCTTTTGCATCGCCTTATCCCGGGAAGATCATTCCCGTAGATCTCAATCAGTATGGGCAAAAATTTATTTGCCAGAAGGATGCCTTTTTATGCGCAGCTAAGGGTGTTAGTGTAGGTATCGAGTTTAGTAAAAAACTGGGTAGAGGTTTATTTGGTGGCGAAGGGTTTATCATGCAAAAGTTAGAAGGTGATGGTATGGCTTTTGTACATGCAGGAGGTACTATGGCCGAACGCAAATTACAAGCAGGTGAAGTAATGCGCGTAGATACGGGATGTATAGTTGGGTTTACACAAGACGTCAACTATGATATAGAATTTGTTGGTGGGATTAAGAATACCATATTTGGTGGTGAAGGATTATTTTTTGCGAAATTACAAGGCCCAGGAACAGTTTATATCCAGTCCTTACCATTTAGTAGGCTGGCCGGTCGGGTTTTAGCAAATGCACCTCAAGGTGGCGGACGTGACAAAGGAGAAGGTAGTATTTTAGGAGGATTAGGAGATCTTTTGGATGGTGATAATCGCTTTTAATTATTAAGTTATTAAACACTTAATAACCAATTATTTAGTCGAAAACAGGTGTTAATTTTTGATTAAAATTTAAAATTCAATCCAATTTTTTACTAAATTGTAAGTTGTATTAATTAAAAATGTATAGCCTATAGACTGAGATTTACTTTAAATTTTGTTCAACTAAAACCCCTAAATTAATGGCAAGAGCAATGTTTGAGTACACCAAAACTGTTCTTAAAAAAGTTAGTTTTGATGTCAATTTGTTCTGTAAAGAGGTTAAAAAGGCAATGCAACGATTGCTACCTTACGAAATTGAAGAACTTAGAGTATTTATTGATTCTTTAATTAAGCAGAACCCAGAGTTAAGTCAATGTTTAATTTACTTAAAAGCATAGTATAAGCGACCTAAATGGTCGCTTTTTTATTTTGTAGAGGACTGATAATCTCAACATTTTGAAAAGCAATAGCTCCTCTAATAATTCCTGATATCACGGTTTGCAAAGCTTCTATAATTTGCATTTTCAATTCGCTTTTGTGATATATGATACTCACTTCTCGTGCTGGCGTGGGTTCTTTAAAATGTCGTAAATTCTTAACATCGTTTTCATGCAGATCCAAAGTGTGCAAGTATGGAAGCATGGTCATTCCCAAACCTTCTTTAGATAATTTAATTAACATTTCAATACTACCACTTTCTAATTGAAACTTATCTTCCTCATGTTGTTTAAATGATTTGCATAGATTAATTACACCATCTCTAAAGCAGTGTCCATCTTCAAGCAACAACATATCTTCTATTTCCAGATCAGATACATTAAGATTCTTCGCATCGTGCAATCGATGATGTTGTGGGACGTAACCTACAAAGGGTTCAAAATAAAGAACGCGTTCTTTGATATTTTCATTTTCTAATGGTGTTGCTGCAATTGCTGCATCAAGATGTCCATCTTCAATGCGTTGTATGATTTCCTCGGTAGTCAATTCTTCTATCATTAGCTTGACTCGTGGAAATTTATTAATAAAGGTTTTTAAAAACATGGGAAGGAGCGTGGGCATAATGGTTGAAATAATACCTAATTTAAATTCACCTCCAATGAACCCTTTTTGTTGATCCACAATATCTTGAATTCGATTTGCTTCGTTAACAATATTTTTGGCTTGAGTAACAATTTTTTTACCAACATCGGTCAATTCGATAGGCTTTTTCCCACGGTCAAATATTTGAATGTCTAATTGATCTTCGAGCTTTTGAATTTGCATACTTAAAGTAGGCTGAGTCACAAAGCAATGTTCGGCGGCCTTCGTAAAATTTTGGTGCTCGGCCACTGCCAGAACGTAATATAATTGTGTGATAGTCATCAAAATAAAAATTGACTATAAAGATATAAAAACTATCAATAAAATTTATTGAAATGCATAATATGTATAGATTAAATTTGTAGTATGAAAACAGAAATTGGAACTTTAAATAGTATTGGATTACAAACCGATAAGTCCATACAATTAGCGAATCAGTTAAATAATTTATTGGCAAATTTTCAAGTATACTATCAAAATTTAAGAGGCATTCATTGGAATATCAAGGGTAGGGCCTTTTTTGATCTGCATGTTAAATTTGAAGAACTTTACAACGATACCAATATAAAGGTAGACGAAATTGCCGAACGTATATTAACATTGGGAGAAACACCTGTGCATACCTTTGAAGAATACAGTGAGATGGCGAATGTTCCTGTAGGTAAAAACATTTCTCAAGATGAGCGCGCCGTGAGGTTAATTGTTGATTCACTTACTGAGTTACTGAAATTAGAACGACTTATCTTGGAATCTTCAGCTGACGCAAATGATGAAGGTACCAATTCTATGATGAGTGATTTTATTACAGAACAGGAAAAAACAGTCTGGATGATGAAAGCTTGGCTGAATGAAACTGTTTGATTTTAAGTTTATTTATTATTAGGGAGAAGGAGTAACGCTTGTTGCTCCTTTTTTTATTATTTCGATCAAGTTTAAAAGACATTTACTAATATTGTTGCGTATAAAAACTACCTATGTTTTACATCATAGATATATTAGGCACCATTGCATTTGCCATTTCCGGTGTTTTGGTGGCAATGGATAAGAGAATGGATGTCTTTGGCATTCTTATAATTGGCTTTGTCACAGCTATTGGTGGTGGCACATTAAGAGATATACTCATTGGGATCACACCTGTGAGCTGGATGAAGGATATGACCTTTACCTATGCCATTCTGGGTTCGGCGGTGTTCGCTATTGTTGCTAAAAATAAGATCAATTATTTGAGAACTTCATTGTTTTTATTTGACACTATTGGGATTGGGTTATATACCATAGTAGGAATTGAAAAAGGTCTTGCTGCTGGATTACATCCAATAATTTGTATTGCCTTGGGTACTATATCGGCCAGTTTTGGTGGTGTAATACGTGACATTCTAAGCAATGAAATCCCTGTGATATTTCGTAAGGAGATCTATGCTACTGCATGTATTTTGGGTGGCGTAGCTTATTTTTTATTACGCAAACTACCAATCGAAAGTGACTATGTATTTATAGTAGCAGGTCTGGTGGTGATCACCATACGTATTATCGCCGTTAAGTTTAGTATTGCTTTACCTTCAATTTATAAGCAAGGTGACTCTTAAATAAGTCCTCGTGCCTTTATTTCCAAATATTTATTTATGGTATCTATAGTAAGGTCTTCAGGCGTGGTTAAAATGGAGTAGATCCCATATTTCTTTAGCTCATTAACGATGAGTCGTTTTTCAAAAGCAAATTTTTCAGCTACGGCCTTATCATAGACCTGCTGAATGGTCTCAGCCTTTGATGTGATCAATGTATTTAATTCGGTGTTCTTAAAGAAAATAACAACCAATAAGTGATTTTTTGCGATGCCTTTTAAATATCCTATTTGCCTGTGTAAGCCGTCAAGAGTTTCAAAATTAGTATAGAGAAGCAACAAGCTTCTTTGCTTTAAAGTGCGCTTTACATCGGCGTACAGGCGACCAAAATCAGATTCAAAAAAATCTGTTTTTATATTATAAAGGTTCTCCATAATGAGATGCATTTGGGACGTACGGCGTTCGGCAACTACGACGTTCTCTACCTTTTTAGAAAAAGAGAATATACCTGCTTTGTCGTGTTTTTTCAAGGCAACATTGCTAATAACCAATGCGGCATTGATGGCATAATCCAAAAGCGTGAGATCATCAAAAGGCATTTTCATAATGCGCCCCTTATCTATGACTGAATAGATAGGCTGAGATTTTTCATCTTGATATTGATTGACCATCAATTGATTTTTTTTAGCTGTGGCTTTCCAGTTTATCGTTCGCAAATCATCACCTAGAACATAATCCTTTATTTGTTCAAATTCCATAGTATGACCAACACGTCTGATTTTTTTAATACCGTATTGATGTAAATTATTACTAATGGCTAAAAGGTCATATTTACGTAATTGAATAAAACTAGGGTAGGTAGGAATCACGACGTTTTCACTAAACACAAATCGTCTAGCAATTAAACCAAATACTGATGTGATATACACGTTTAACTTCCCAAATTGGTATTCCCCTCTTTCTACTGGACGCAATTGGTATTGGATCTTTAAAGAAGACGTTGGTTGCAGTTTACGTGTAATTTTAAAGTTTCTCAGTTGAAATTGCTCTGGAACTTCATCAATAAAGATGGCATGGACTGGAATAGTATAATAATTATCTGCTTCCAGATAAATTGTATTATGATCACCATTCGAAAATTTATCTGGTAACAGTCTACGAGCATTAAGTCCGCGTTTGGTTGAAAAAAGAATAACCGTATCCAAAAGGGTAAACACCACTAATGCAAGTAATATTAACTTAGAAATATTGAACCATTTAGGAAATAGGAATCCTACTATAAAACTGATGATCACCAATAGGCAAGCATAAAAAAATCGATTTTGTAAGAAAAATGGTTTAAAACGTTTCACTATCTCGGAATTTCAACGGCTTCAATTATTTGTTTTATGATTTGTTTTGTGGTCACACCTTCCATCTCTCGTTCTGGTGTCACGATGACGCGGTGTTGAAGTACGGGAACAGCGGAATATTTGATGTCCTCGGGTGTCACAAAATCACGACCACTCATAGCAGCAAAAGCCTTACTCGCTTTTAATATGGCAATTGAAGCTCTTGGTGAGGCTCCTAAATACAAAAACGGATTACTTCGTGTATTCACTATAATATCAGCAATGTATTTGACTAAATGTGATTCAATTCTAATTTGACTTACAAGATCTTGAAAATCAGCTATTTGTTCGGCTGTTAAATGGGCTTTTACAAGATCAGTTTTATTATCATTTTTTAACGCCTGCTCTCGGTTTATGATCTCGATCTCTTCATCAAGATTGGGATAATCAATATCAATCTTAAAAAGGAAACGATCCAACTGAGCCTCTGGTAACCTGTATGTTCCTTCTTGTTCTACCGGGTTTTGAGTTGCCAATACAATAAAGGGAAGTTCCATATGGTACTTTTGACCGTCCATAGTTATTTGCCGTTCCTCCATAACCTCAAACAACGCAGCTTGTGTTTTTGCAGGTGCTCTATTGATCTCATCTATCAAAATCATATTTGAAAAAATGGGACCTTTTCTGAATTCAAATTCTGATGATTTCATATCAAATACAGAGGTTCCTAAAATATCACTTGGCATAAGATCAGGAGTAAATTGAATTCGACTAAATCCAATATCCAATGATCTTGCCAATAATTTGGCCGATATGGTTTTAGCAACGCCGGGAACGCCTTCAATTAGTGAATGTCCATTGGCTAAAATAGAAGCAACTAACATATCGATCATAGCACTTTGACCAACAATCACCTTACTGATCTCTTTTTTGACCAGATTTATACCTTCGGTGAGTTTACTAAGGTCAATCCTATTTTCAAAGTTAATATTGTCCTGATCAGTGGATTCAGTATTGGGTTGTAAAGGCGCCTCGTTTTCCAAGTTGTTTGGTTCTTCATTTATGTCCATATATTCAAAATTTATGTCGTATTAGTGTGAAAGTTTTCGATGATCTTATTTAAGGTAATGAGTTCATTTTCAGTACAGGTTGATTTTGCTCGCAGTTGAGCAATATAATTTATCAATCGTTTGGTTTGTGTTAAATCTCTTCCGGATTTTAAGGCAAGGTTCTTGGCGAACTTCTCATCCAATATTTGAGTATCCAGATAGTATGTACGTCTCAAATACTCCAAGAAGTACACAATTTTTTTGTTGATTATGTTCGTGTGATCCTTAGTTTCATAATAGAGATTGCCAATGGTTTTAGTAAAGGCCACAGTGGTGTTTTCCAAAGGTTTAATAACGTCTACTATACGTTGTTTACGTTTTGCATTGAATGCCACAAAAACAAGTACTGCTATTAAAGCAATATACCAAGCCCATCGAAGTGCTGGTTGACTCAATATATACCGTAAAGGGGAATTGCCTAAGGCGTATCTCTTTTTGTTCCTGCTATCGTAATAAATGGTGTCATCCGGTAGATAAGCCAAAACCGAGGAAACATATTTTTTATTATTGTTTTTTAACAAATTATAGTTGGTGAAGGCAATAGGTTGTAAATGGAGATAGACTTCTCCTTGGCCATAGATTACTTTAATAAAATTAATAGTGTCATCTTCACTAAACTTCTGATATCCTAGAACAGTTGTAATTGTTGAGTCCAATTGTTCAAAATGGATATTACTAATGCCTTTATCAAAATGAATACTATCATTAATAAACCTGGGATTCGCGAGGCTAAATTGTGTTTTCCCACTAAAATCATAGTCAATATCCAGTTCAAACTTCAACGAGTCAATTATAACATCAGGAAAGTAATTACTTGAGATAAAAACAGTATTGCCATATTGCGCAAAATCAAGCAATTCCTGCGCTGAAACATCATCGATGGTCATTTTTTCGTCTATGTAGAGATAAGCCCCGTCTATCGTATATTCATCTTCATCCCAATCGTATAAGTTTCCAAAATATTCATATGGTGTTTGGGCGAGTCCAATAACCTCACTTTGTGGAAATAAATTCTCAAATTCATTGTAGAGTACTAAGGTGCCGTAAGGTATGGTATGTGTTTCGTTATAGGTTTTACTCCAATTAATAGGCTCTGGTCTTGAGAATTCAACAGCAAGAATCCCTACGAACAATAAAATCAAAATACCTATATAGATCTTAATGGTCTTAGTCATTCGCCAACAGATTTAATAAAATGGGTAAATGCCTTTTTCGCGCTACTAAATTGGCTATTATCAACATCAAATTCACCATACCAAATATAATTATAGAGGTAGGAGGTATAGGTAAACTTCTCTTTCATGCTTACAGTACCAATTTCATTTTGATAATCGCTATTGGTTTTCTCTACATCATATTCAATTATTTCGGCGAGCGATAATTTTTTAAGAAGCCATAAGTAATAGTACCTAATTGCTAATCTGTAATTGTTGTTGCTTTCAGCATCAGATATCAATTTTTGAAAATTGGTAGTATGAATATTGGCTTCAACATCTACTGCCTTGATGATATTTTTATCTGATGATTTCCCAAATACCCAAACACCTTCTTTATTCACAATAGCCTTAAACAAGAAAAACAAGACCAGTAAAAAAATGATCGATGCACCTATCCAGAAGGCCATGTCAATTATTTTGTCCGACTCTTCACCCGTATCCATGTTAAACAACTCCTTAAACCACTGCTTAAAACGTGTCCACCATCCAGAAGTTTCAACCGTACGTTCATAAACATATTCGTTTCCAGAATAAGTCTCTCTGAGGTCACTAAAGGATCTACTTTCAATTGATGAGTTGTCAATTTTTAGTGAGTCAGACTCCTTCATGCTGCCCTGGTTAACACTAAATACCATTTGGTGAATACCTAAACATAGTATCAGTGCCACTCCTATATGCTTACATTTATCAAACACCCGATCCAATTTCGTCAATTATACTTTTGGTTTTTATATTTTCCTTGCCTTCTTTCAAACTATAGAATATCACGGCTTGATTGAGTTGAACAATCACATTTAAGACCACACCAAGTAGGAAACTAATAACAAACATGGCCAACAGTAAAACGGTCATAGAATCCTTAACTTCAATAGTGTCCATAGCGCCATTATTAAAATCAGTCAGCATATTGATAATGCCAATAAAGTAGATTAAAATTGAAGGTATATTTTGTACTAAATAGGCCATGAAATAGAAAATACCTACACTTCCTATTGAGGCCCAGAATTTAGAACTCAATAAGGTCCAGGAATACCCATAGCATTCCCAAATGCCTTTCTTGGCTTCCAAATATTCCATTAAAGCCATAGTAAAGATGAGCATAAGACCACCAATTAAAAGTGGTGTAAACATAATACCAACTATAGTAATGATAAGAACAAACATGAATATAACCACAACAATGACCACAGGAATAAAAAGGAGCACGATACTCCCTAAAAAAACGATGAGGCGACCTAGGTGTTCCTTATATGCTGCAATGATGTTTCGACTGGAGAAATCATTGGTGCCATTTTTTTCATACAACTGTAAATAGATAGGTGTGTACGCATAGGAGATCACGCCTGATATCAAGGCCACAACAACAAATAGTATAGCCAGAAATGCGAATAGAAGTCCATTTTCGTTCATAAACTCATCCATAACATTCACGCTGCTATTTCCAAAACTGCCAAAAAGAAATTCGGTGTACAGTTTCATAAAGAAATACCCTATGACTAATAGCAATAATATGAATATGCCATTCACTACAAAGAAGTGCTTGAAGAAATGTTTTCCATTTAATTTTAGAAATGAAAAAGTATCTTGAAACATGGCACTAAAGTTTCGATCTTTATATAACTGCATATTGATTTTTTAACTTTTTATGTACCACAAAAGGGTACACCAGGTAGTAATATGAAATAATACCGAGTGTAATTAAAATAATACCAACAGATAGCCAATTGGGCATGATATTGCTATAGCGTGTGACGAAACCTTCCAGAAATCCTGCAGCAAATGTAAAGGGAAACGTGCTGATCAAGATCTTAACGCCGTCCTTTACACCAATTTTGAAAGAGGTGATTCGCGAATAGGTTCTAGGAAATAGAATACTGGCACCAAGAAGCAAGCCGGCAGCAGCTTCGATTACGATGGCAAATATTTCCATGGCGCCATGAATCCAGATGCCTCTAACACTCTCCCATAACACGCCATTTTGATGAAAGAAATATTGAAACGAACCAAGCATAATTCCATTGTGCAACAAATAATAGCCGGTACCAAATCCTCCAAAAACACCAAAAATAAAACACGATATACCAACGTATAAATTATTTAAAGTAATACCTATAAAACTTCCCCAATTACTGCCGCTCTTGTATACGGCAACCGGATCACCTGCTTCAATATTCTCTAAGGTCATATTGACATAGTGATCACCTAATATTAAACGTACAAACGAATCATCAAAAGCTGCTGATAAAGCACCAATAGCGACGAATGTTCCAAATATTAAAAAGGCATAAAGTACATACCGCCTATATTCATGAACCAACAAAGGAACTTCTATTTTCCAGAAGTGCACAAACCGATTAGTGTCTTCCCGCTTGGTTTTGTAAATTTTTTGAAAAGCTTTTGTGGCTAGGTTGTTTAAATAAAGAATTGTTTTACTTTTGGGATAGTACGTTTGAGCAAATGAAAGGTCGTTTATTAAATGTATGTATAATGAGGCGAGTTCGTCAGGATTTTTTAGTGTTTTAGTGAAAATTGCTTTTTCAAAATTCAACCATTTTTCCTTGTTTTGTTTAATAAATGCAACCTCTCTCATAGACGATCAAATTAACACAATTAATGGTAGAGTTACAAATTAACACAACCCAAAATGTCAACCTTAATTTTACTGCTGCGAGTGTTGGTGAGCGCATTTTAGCATATGGTGTGGACTTGATCATAAAGGTCGCTTATATAATAGTTATTTACCAGATCATATTCAATATTTTTAAAATGGATGCTGTTTTTGCTGAGATGGATAATTGGAGTGTGATCGCTATACTTTTGCTGTTTTATTTTCCAGTTATTTTTTATACACTAATTTTAGAAGTTTGGTTGGAAGGTCAAACTATTGGCAAGCGTATACTTAAAATTAAAGTGGTTAAAATTGATGGCTATCAAGCGTCATTGGCTGACTTCGTTGTACGTTGGTTTTTTAGAATTGTAGATATAAATATTATGAGCGGTATTGTGGCCTTGATCACCATAATAACCAGTCCAAAAAATCAACGCCTTGGTGATATCACTGCTGGTACGGCCGTCATTACTTTGAAGAACAATGTTAATATTAGTCATACCATACTTGAAGAGTTAAAACAAGATTATCAACCATCATATCCTGGTGTGATTAGATTGAGTGATAACGACGCACGAATTATAAAGGACACCTTTACAGCTGCTAAGAAATCAAAAGATTATAAGACCATGATTAAGCTTCGAACTAAAATCGTGGAAGTTTTGGATTTAAAAGAACTTAAACACAATACCGATCACGAGTTCATTGATACCATTTTAAAGGATTATAATTACTACACTCAAAATATGGGTTAAAAAAACACGCTTATTCAGCGTGTTTTTTTAAGTGTTTGTTTATTATTCACCAGGCACTGGAAAACCTCTGTCACGCATTAATGCTTCAATTTTAGCATCACGCCCTCTAAATTTACGATAGGCTTCAGCCGGATCCATAGAGTTTCGTGGTGCAAACAAGAATTCCACACATTTTTCTGCTACTTCTTCGTCATAAAAACCTCCAGGTGCTTCTCTAAAAGCCTCAGCGGCATCACTCGTTAATACATCTGCCCACATGTAGCCATAATACGCTGTGGCATATCCTTCACCTGAGAATACATGACCAAAGTGCGGCGTACGATGACGCATAGGCAATTCTTTTGGCATATTAAGCTCGGCCAATGTTTCACGTTCAAAGGCATCTACATCAATGCCTTCAGGATCGGCCAAATGGATCTTCATGTCTATTAAGGCCGACGCAAGATATTCAGTTGTTGCAAATCCTTGATTAAATGTGGCAGCATTTTTTATTTTTTCAACCAGTTCTGCTGGGATTGGTTCACCTGTTTTATAGTGGACCAGATAGTTATTAATAACTTCGTCTGTGGATAACCAACGTTCTAATAATTGAGACTGAAATTCTGTATAGTCTCTAACTCCTCCATTTAAGGTTGGGTATTTTATATCTGCCGAAAGGAAATGCAAGGCATGGCCAAATTCATGGAAAAAGGTTGTGGCGTCATCCCATGAAACCAACACTGCTTCTCCTGGAGCTGGTTTAACAAAATTGGAGTTGTTTGATGATAAAACAGTTTTCTTACCATCAAAGGTGGAGTAACCTCTATACATGGTTGCCCAAGCACCTGAACGTTTCCCCTGTCGTGCATAAGGGTCAAGATACCATAAGCCAATATGTTCACCAGTGTCCTTATCGGTTACTTCCCATACATTAACATCTTCATGAAATACAGGTACGCTGCCTTCAGGAACGGGTTCAAAATTAAAGTTAAATAATCTACCGGCTACATAAAACATGGCATCGGTTAGCTTATCCAATTGTAAATATTGCTTTACTTCATCCGAGTCTAGATCGTATTTTGCTTGACGCACTTTTTCGGCATAAAACCTGTAATCCCAAGGTTCAATGGTAATATTATCACCATTCGCATCGGCAATAGCTTGCATGTCCGCTACTTCTTCAGCAACCCTTCCAATAGCTGCTGGCCAAACTGCTTCCATCAAGGCAATGGCTTTCTCAGGATTTTTGGCC
>CAYZKX010000040.1:0-12800 GCA_964479055.1 uncultured Flavobacteriaceae bacterium | reverse complement strand
CCCTTATTTCCTGGGCCCAGATTGTATTCTTTATCACGAGTCACACCAGTAACAGCAAATCGTTTAATGTATGACAGACCACGCAGTCCATCCCGGTAGATCATGTTGTAGATAGTGCGTGAATCCTTTTTCTTAAACACAGCCACATGAATAATATTTTTACCCACGAAGGTCTTACTATCCACTTTAGTGACCATCATTTTACCTTCGGCTGTAAATACAATGATATCGTCTATATCACTACAGTCACAAACGTATTCATCACGTCGCATAGAGGTTCCAACAAAGCCTTCTTCCCTATTTACATAAAGTTTTGTGTTTCTAATAACCACTTTTGTAGCATCCACATCATCAAAAATCTTGATCTCAGTCTTACGCTCCTTCCCAGGTCCATACTCTTTTTTAAGGCGTTCAAAATAGCTTACGGCATAATCAATCAGGTTGGCTAAGTTGTGCTTTACTTCGGCTATTTGATCTTCTAAAGCATCTATTTTTTGTTGCGCTTTGTCTATATCAAATTTGGATATTCGTTTAATGCGTATTTCGGTAAGTCTCACAATATCATCTTCGGTAACTTTGCGCTTAAGGTGTTTGATGTGTGGTTTTAGCCCCTTATCGATTGCTGAAATTACACCTTCCCAAGTTTCTTCTTCTTCAATATCACGATAAATACGTTTTTCAATGAATATGCGCTCTAATGAAGCAAAATGCCATTGCTCCTCATACTCATTTAATTTTATTTCCAGTTCACTCTTTAATAGCTCTACAGTATGATCTGTTGAACGTCTTAACATTTCTGAAACACCTATGAACAATGGTTTGTTATCCTCAATGATACAACCTAAAGGAGAAATAGAATTTTCACAGTTGGTAAATGCATAAAGCGCATCAATAGTTTTATCAGGTGAGATACCTGAAGGTAAGTAAACTAAGATCTCGACTTCGGCGGCAGTGTTATCTTCTATTCGTTTTATTTTTATCTTCCCTTTATCATTAGCCTTCAAAATGGAATCTATCAATGATGAAGTTGTTGTGCCGTAAGGTATTTCATTTATAACAAGGGTATTCTTGTTAAGCTGTGAGATGCGCGCTCTTACACGTACCTTTCCACCTCTTAATCCATCATTATAGTTAGTAAAATCTGCAATGCCCGCAGTTGGAAAATCTGGGACCAGCTTAAAACGCTTTCCTTTGAGATGATTAATAGAAGCATCGATTAGTTCAATAAAATTATGTGGTAGGATTTTGGTAGAAAGTCCTACGGCAATACCCTCTGCACCTTGAGCTAAAAGCATTGGAAACATGACAGGCAAGTGTACTGGCTCTTTTTTCCTGCCGTCATACGAGGCTTGCCATTCTGTAATTTTTGGATTGTAAACAACATCCAGAGCGAATTTAGATAGACGCGCTTCTATATATCTTGATGCAGCTGCACTATCACCAGTAAGAATATTTCCCCAGTTACCTTGCGTGTCTATCAATAGATCTTTTTGTCCTATTTGAACCATGGCATCTGCAATACTGGCATCTCCATGAGGATGGTATTGCATGGTATGACCAACAATATTAGCCACCTTGTTATAGCGTCCGTCATCAAGGTCTTTCATACTGTGCATAATTCGGCGTTGCACAGGTTTAAAACCATCATAGATGGCCGGAACTGCACGTTCCAAGATCACATAGGATGCATAATCAAGAAACCAGTCTTTGTACATTCCGGTTACTCGAGTAATGGTTTGTTCATTGCCCTGATCTTGGATCATATCATCATCTTCTTCAGCCATTATGCATTTTGCTTTTTATTGTTTCTTACTATTTTACTCAACGATTGTCTTACGTATTTTCTTTTCTTTCTTCCAACAAGCGTGACATTAAATTTCTCTTTGCGCGTTCTACCTTTATGATTGGCTAAATAAACTGTTAGTGTTTTATACAAAAAATAGTTATTAAAATTATAGCCTTTAAGCTTGTCTTTGTCAAACTCTACTTTGTGTTCGCGATAGTTAAAATGATCAGATAATAACAATCCCTTATTTATGATCACAACTTGCACGCCGTCACTGTCATACTCAAAATATCGCGATATTTTATGAGTTATCAAAAACAGCAGTCCGAAAACCAAAACAATAAATAGTACATTAATGGTTGGATTTTCAGACGTCTCTTCAAATGAGCTCATTAACGTACTTACAATTATGGCCAGTACTATCAATATAAAATAAATCGATATGATTACGTTTTTAACCTTGCCGTTATTGGTTCTCATCCTCTGATTCTACTAGATCTAATTCAAACTTTAGATTATTGATAATAAATTCTTGCCTGTTCGGTGTGTTTTTTCCCATGTAGAACGATAACAATTCCTCTATTGACATGTCTTTATCAAGCATTACAGGATCTAATCGAATATCATCACTTATAAAATTTTTGAACTCATCCGGCGAAATCTCACCTAATCCTTTAAATCGCGTTATTTCTGGTTTAGGTTTTAATTTATTAATAGCATCAATTCGTTCCTGCTCTGAATAACAATAAATAGTTTCTTTTTTATTCCTAACTCTAAACAATGGTGTTTGCAATATATATAAATGCCCTTCTTTAATTAGCTCAGGAAAGAACTGTAAAAAGAAGGTAATCAACAACAATCTAATGTGCATGCCATCAACATCCGCATCAGTTGCAATTACTATATTATTATACCTGAGGTCTTCAATACTTTCTTCTATATTCAAGGCAGCTTGCAATAGATTGAATTCTTCATTTTCATACACAATCTTTTTACTCATACCATAACTGTTCAAAGGTTTCCCTCTAAGGCTAAAGACAGCTTGAGTGTTTACATCTCTCGATTTAGTAATACTACCTGAAGCCGAATCACCCTCAGTAATGAACAATGTAGTTTCAAGTCGCCTGTCATGTTTTTGATCATCAAAATGAACTCGGCAATCGCGTAATTTCTTATTGTGCAAACTGGCTTTCTTTGCACGTTCTCGCGCCAATTTTCTAATGCCCGAAAGTTCTTTGCGTTCACGCTCAGCTTGCAAAATCTTTTTCTGAATTTTCTCAGCTACCTCTGAATGTTTGTGCAGGTAATTATCAAGCTGGGTCTTCACAAAGTCATTGACATAGGTACGCACCGTTGGTAAGCCTCCACCCATTTCCGTAGAACCTAATTTAGTCTTAGTCTGGCTTTCAAAGACAGGCTCCATAACCTTTAGTGCGATAGCAGCAATAACGGACTTTCTTATATCTGAAGCCTCATAGTTTTTGCCATAGAATTCACGAATTGTTTTAACCATCGCTTCTCTAAAAGCAGCTAAATGCGTGCCTCCTTGGGTGGTGTTTTGACCATTAACAAATGAATGGTATTCTTCACTATACTGTGTTTTACTATGTGTAATAGCCACTTCAATATCCTCACCTTTTAAATGAACAATGGGATACAACATATCAGCATCATTGGTATTGTCTTGTAAAAGGTCCTTCAGTCCATTCTCACTAAAGTATTTTTCGCCATTAAAAACAATAGTTAATCCTGGATTGAGATAGACATAGTTCTTGAGCATGCGAGATACATACTCACTTCTGTATTTATATTTTTTGAAAATGGAATTGTCAGGAATAAACGAAACTTTGGTACCCTTTCGTCTTGATGTTTCATTAAGCATTTCTTCATCCTTCAACTCACCGAATTCAAAATCGGCTGATGCTGACTTTCCATCTCTGGTTGATTCTACTCTGAAGAATTCAGATAAGGCATTGACAGCTTTAGTACCTACACCATTAAGTCCGACAGACTTCTTAAAAGCTCTGGAATCGTACTTACCTCCTGTATTCATTTTAGACACAACATCCACCACTTTGCCTAAAGGAATACCACGACCATAATCTCTAACGATCACTTTATTACCTTGAATTGAGATCTCTATGGTTTTACCAGCACCCATGACAAATTCATCTATAGAATTATCGATCACTTCCTTTAGAAGGATGTAAATTCCATCGTCTGGTGATGAGCCATCACCTAGTTTACCGATATACATACCTGGACGCATTCTAATGTGTTCCTTCCAGTCTAATGAGCGTATGTTTTCTTCGGTGTAGTTAGATTGTTGGGCCATAAATTACTTGTTTCAAGACAAACAGCTAATATAAGTGTTAGCACCTAAAAAAGAAATAGGGTAATTACAAAGTAATTAACAATAAAACCTTGATTTTGTTGACAAAATCAGACTATTAACGCGCGGATTATTTGGGACTCAAGGCATTAAACATTAAAAAGGAAATGCATGACATCCCCATCTTTAACTACGTAGTTTTTTCCTTCAACACGCATTTTACCGGCTTCTTTTACTTTAGCCTCACTACCATAGTTTTCAAAATCGGAATAGCTTATCACTTCAGCACGTATAAATCCCTTCTCAAAATCAGTGTGAATGACACCTGCAGCTTGTGGCGCAGTAGCACCTATAGTTACTGTCCATGCGCGAACTTCTTTTTTACCTGCAGTAAAATAGGTTTGTTGATTGAGCAATTTGTAGGCAGAGCGAATCAATTTTGAAGATCCAGGTTCTTCAAGCCCCAGATCCTCCAAAAACATTTGCCGCTCATCATAATCATCAAGTTCATTAATATCAGCTTCTGTACCAACGGCTAAAACCAGCACCTCAGCATTTTCTTGGCTCACAGCCGATTTAACCTGTTCAACATAAGAATTACCTGATACAGCTGAAGCTTCATCAACATTACAAACATACATTACCGGCTTATCAGTAATGAGCTGTAAAGGCTTTATATAGTCATTATAGCTATCTTCATTTAGGTCAAGAGCGCGAACCGATTGACCAGACTCCAATCCGTTTTTTACACTTCGTAATACAACATCTTCTTTTTGAGCCTCTTTATCTCCTGTTTTGGCTGCACGAGAAACCTTATCTAATTTCTTTTCGACCGATTCCAAGTCCTTTAATTGCAGTTCAATATCAATGGTTTCTTTATCTCGAATAGGATCTACACTGCCATCTACATGAACAATATTATCATTGTCAAAACAGCGTAAAACATGCAGAATAGCGTCGGTTTCACGAATATTAGCAAGGAATTGATTCCCTAAACCTTCACCCTTACTCGCACCTTTGACCAGACCTGCTATATCCACAATTTCAACCGTTGCAGGAACAACACGCTCAGGCTGAACCATTTCTTCTAATTTTGTCAATCTTATATCAGGTACATTGACTACGCCTATATTAGGTTCAATTGTGCAAAAGGGAAAGTTAGCACTTTGGGCTTTTGCATTCGATAAGCAATTAAATAATGTCGATTTTCCTACATTAGGCAGGCCTACAATTCCAGCTTTCATCAGTTTGTTTTTAAGGCTGCAAATGTAATGTATTTTAAAGAATGTGAGTAACAATTTTAAAGGTGATTCGTCGTTAATAAAACCATCAATTGAAAAATGAAAAAATCACTATTTCTTTTTGCTGTATTATGTAGTATAATTTGCCACTCTCAAAGCTTTACAGCACAAGTTCTAGACGGCAAAAACAACCCCATCCCCTTTGCAACAGTTCAAACAGGAATTAATTCTGGTGTCATTACCAATGAGGAAGGATATTTTACCATATTTCTTGAGGATGTAACACAAAACGAATTGACCTTTAGTTGTCTAGGATTCTCCAAACGAACGGTCCCGATTGACACTATTAAAAAGGCCAATAACATTGTTGTACTAAATGAATATGTTGATCAACTAGATCAGGTCTATCTTTCTGGGACGCAACCTAATGCAGACTCCATCATTGCACGTGTTAACCGATCCCTCTCTAAGAACTATAATCACGAAAACATTAAATACAATCTCTTTTTTAGAAATACCTCATACGTTGATTTTGGTGATCTTGAATTTAAATTGACCAAGGCAACGGGATTCAAAAAGCGACAACTTACGAATGTCAATAAAAGCTTCGATTCTTTGGCCTCAGCAATAGCAGATAGTAAAACCGTTCATTTTAAGGATTATTTGGCAGATCTATATCTGTTGAACAAAGAAAATTCCAAATTGGATGTGATCAAAGCCACGAGTATGATTGATCAAAAAAAGAATGTTTCGGTAGATCAGATCCAAGAAAAAGCTCAAGGTATATTCTTGAAATATTTGGATACGACTAAAACCTATAAGGTCAAAACAGGAATTTTAAAAGTTGAGGACTCCTTATCATTAAGTGACACTAATAATGATGAGAAACCAAAAAATGAATACACTACCGAGAACTTGCGTAACGAGACCCATGAATTATTGCATACCTCGCAAGTATATGATAATACGACATTGCGAAGCATACTGGATAAAAATTTGTACGAATATAAGTTTGTAGATGTCATTTTTCACAATGATGAGCTCATTTACATTATTAATTTTAAGCCACGACGTGCAAAGGCCAAATTCGCAGGCCGACTTTATATAGCAGATGATTCCTATGCGGTGGTTAAGGCCGATTATGCATTCGCTAATGGAAAACGAGGCAGTAAATTAAATCTAAAACTAATCCTTGGTATTAAATATGTCGAAAATGTAAAAAATGGCACGATAATATTTAAGAAAAATTCTGAAGGTAAGTATCAACCACAATATGTAAGGGAAGAATATGGAAATTATTTTTATGTTAATCGACCCTTGAAGTTCATTGAGAATGGACCTAAAAAAAATAAAGTCGGTTTCAATTTTCTAATTGAAGGTGATATGAGAGAGAAAAATGAGATCCTATTCATTTCTGAAAGTGAAATAACGACCTCACAATTTGAAGGTTTCAAAGAAAATGAAGGTACACCTTATTTAAGTTTAGATCGGTACGATCCATCGGTATGGCAGTCCCATCAGGCATTGGAGCCTTTAGAGGAAATGAAATCTTTTAAGGTTGGAAATAATGAAGACTAATCTTCAGGATGCATAAAGCGTTGTTTCCCGAGTAATTCATCTTCGGTTTCGACATGGTCGTCATCAGGTACACAACAATCAACTGGACAAACAGCAGCACATTGTGGTTCTTCATGGAAGCCTTTACACTCAGTACATTTATCAGGAACTATATAATAGATCTCATCGCTTATTGGCTCTTGTGCATCATCTGCATTGACTTGATTCCCATTGGTCAAAATGACATCACCTACTAGGCTGGTACCATCACTATAACGCCAATCGTCTGCTCCTTCATAAATGGCCGTATTAGGGCACTCAGGTTCACAAGCACCACAATTAATACACTCGTCTGTTATAATAATAGCCATAACTAATTATACAATAAGTTTACGTAAATTTGCAGCTGCAAAAATAACGCCAAAAGGTTATAAAACCAAACCTAATAAATGAATTTAGACCAACGTATTAAAGCTCTTGTAAAATTAGGTGAATTTTTAGGTCAATTTGCTGGTCCTAATAGTACTAAAAATAGCAAAATACCTAACAATGAACTTTTCTATGATGGATTTCAACATCAGCTGCAACTTTCTCAACAGCACAATGGTTGGTTTACCATTGATAATCTCCATTTTGCAATTAATTATTGGCATGGCGTTTTAAAATATGATGCTTTAAAAAGCTGGTTGTCCAGTTATCATTTAGACAATGCACCCTCAAAAATAGTGGCCATTGTTATGGCAGGCAATATTCCTTTAGTAGGTTTTCATGATCTAATCACTGTTTTACTTGTAGGGCATAAGGTAAAAGTTAAATTGTCGTCAAATGATAAACATCTAATTCCTTATTTAGTGAAGTACCTGGAACATATTGAACCTGGTTTTAAAGGAAAGGTAGAATTTACTGAAGGTAAACTTGAAGATTTTGACGCTGTCATTGCTACAGGCAGTAATAATACAGCGCGATATTTTGAATACTATTTTAAGGGGAAACCTTCAATTATTCGAAAAAATAGAAATTCTATAGCTGTGCTTACAGGAGCGGAATCGGATGAGCAATTGAGTGCACTCTCACAAGATATTTTCAGGTATTATGGTTTGGGTTGTCGCAATGTATCAAAATTGTTTGTGCCTAAAGACTATAATTTTGATGCGTTTTTTAACGCTATGTTCTCCTGGAAAGATATTATTAATGATCAGAAATACGCCAATAATTATGATTATAATAAAGCAGTTTATCTCATGAGTGAATTTGATCTTCTAGACAATGGATTTTTGATGCTGAAAGAAGATGAAAACAACGCCTCACCTATTGCAACACTTTTTTATGAACACTACAGTGACCGCACCCAATTGGAAGAACGACTGGATGCCATGCAAGAAGACATACAGTGTATAGTTTCCAGCAATTTCAAACTTCAGGAAGAAATTGCCTTTGGTCAAACACAATATCCCAAATTATCGCAATATGCAGATGGTATTGATACTGTTGATTTCTTGTTAAAAATATAACTAAAAATTATCAAATTATTAGTACAAAATCAGGCAGAAATTTTAACCTTTGCGCTGAAAATTCAAAGTGATGAAAAAACATAATTTTAGTGCCGGTCCATGCGTACTTCCCAAGGAAGTAATGCTCAAGGCTTCAGAGGCAATTATGGATTTTGATAATGGTCTTTCGCTTATTGAAATCTCACATAGAAGTAAACCATTTGTAGACGTGATGGAAAAGGCAAGATCTCTAGCCTTAGAGCTACTTGGTTTAGAAGGTAAAGGTTACAAAGCCTTATTTTTACAAGGTGGTGCCAGCACTCAGTTTTTAATGGTGGCATTAAACATGCTGGAAAAGCGAGCAGGATATTTAAATACTGGAACCTGGAGTGACAAAGCCATTAAAGAAGCAAAGATTTACGACGATATTTATGAAGTAGCATCATCTAAAGATGCAGGGTATAATTATATTCCAAAAGGTTACGACATACCAACGGAATACGACTATTTTCACTGTACTTCCAACAATACCATTTTTGGAACTCAGATGAAGGAATTTCCAGATTCACCAATCCCAATGGTTTGTGATATGAGTAGTGATATATTTTCACGTCAATTGGATTTTTCCAAATTTGATATCATTTATGCAGGCGCTCAAAAAAATATGGGCCCAGCAGGTACAACCTTGGTCGTAATACGTGAGGATGTGTTAGGTAAAGTTTCGCGTAAGATACCTTCGATGATGGATTATAAAGTGCATATTAATAAAAGTAGTATGTTCAATACACCACCTGTCTTTTCGGTTTATGTGTCTATGTTAACAATGGAATGGCTCAAGAATTTAGGTGGTATTGCCGCTATAGAAGAACTTAACGATAAGAAAGCAAGATTACTGTATTCTGAGATCGACATCAATCCATTATTTAAAGGCTATTCCGTTAAGGAAGACAGATCCATTATGAATGCTACTTTCACTTTAGTGAATGAAGATTTAAAAGAAACTTTCGATACTATGTGGAAAGAAGCAGGCGTAAATGGTCTCAATGGTCATCGTAGTGTAGGAGGCTATAGAGCTTCCATGTATAATGCACTTTCTCTCGATAGTGTAAAGGCTCTGGTTGAGGTGATGAGTGAATTAGAAACAAAAGCTTAGATCAAATAAATGAAAGTATTAGCAAATGATGGCATTTCACAAAGTGGAATTGATGCCCTTCAAGAAGGAGGTTTTGAAGTCATTACTACTAAAGTAGCCCAGGAACAACTCATTAATTTTATAAATGATAATGACGTTGATGTGATATTAGTACGCAGTGCAACGACCGTAAGAAAAGAAGTCATTGATGCCTGCGCTAGCCTTAAAATTATTGGGCGTGGTGGTGTTGGAATGGATAATATTGATGTTGAGTATGCCAGAAGTAAAGGTATACATGTTATTAATACACCAGCAGCATCGTCTAGTTCGGTAGCGGAATTGGTGTTTGCACATTTATTTGGAGGAGTCCGTTTTTTACATGATGCTAATCGTAATATGCCTTTAGATGGAGACACCAAATTCAAAAATCTAAAAAAGAATTATGCCAAAGGTACCGAGTTAAGAGGTAAGACCTTAGGTATTGTTGGATTTGGTCGTATAGGCCAGGAAGTTGCTAAAATTGCTTTAGGAATTGGAATGAAGGTCATTGCAAGCGATACCTTTGTTGGTGATGCCACTATAAAAGTTGAATTCTACAATGGCCAGTTCATAAATGTGGATATCGAAACTGAACCTATTGATGACGTCTTGATGCATTCTGATTTTATCACATTGCACGTTCCAGCTCAAAAGAATTATGTAATTGGCAAAGCTCAGTTTGAAATGATGAAAGATGGTGTAGGTATCATTAATGCAGCCCGAGGTGGTGTGATAGATGAGGTCGCTTTAATAGAAGCCATTGAAACTGGAAAAGTGGCCTTTGCCGGATTAGATACTTTCGAAGAAGAACCAACTCCAGCCATTAAAGTATTGATGAACGATAAGATTTCATTGACACCTCATATTGGTGCTGCAACAAGTGAAGCTCAGGACCGAATAGGCACTGAATTGGCCTCGCAGATCATTAGTATTCTAAAGGCAGAAAAGGCATAGTTCAAAACCATAATTTATAAACACAGTATTAAAGTCTAAGCCTCAAAATGGCTTGGACTTTTTTTGTACATTAGGCTTCACAAAATACTAATCACAAAAACTAAATTATGTCAGGAATTTTAGATATGCTAGATAGTGACTTGGGTCGTAATATCGTTAGTGGTGTTTCAACCGAGTCAGGTCAACCTTTTGATAAAACGAGTAATTTGCTAACCCTTGCAATGCCAGTTCTCATGCAAGCCATGAAACGAAATGTCTCATCACCAGAAGGTGCACAAAGTTTAATGGGTGCATTAAGTGATAAACATGATGGTAGTCTTTTGGATAATCTCGATGGTTTTTTTGGAGGTGGTGTAGATAAAAATGCTGTCTATGATGGTGGCAAAATATTAGGGCATGTATTAGGTGGTAAACAAGCTAATGTGGAAACTGCTCTGGGAAGTAAGACGGGTATGGATGCATCATCAGTTTCTCAAATACTGAAGATCGCTGCTCCTATCCTATTGGGATACCTAGGTAAGAAAAAACGCCAGCAGGCAGTTCATGACAGTAGTAGCCTAGAAGGTTTTTTAGGTGGTATGCTTCGCGCCAATTCGCCACAACACGAACAGAGTTTCCTAAGTTCTTTTTTAGATGCCGATGGTGATGGCAGCATTATAGATGATGTCGCTGAAATCATGCTTAACGATGGCGGTAATAAAAAGAAAGGTGGAATTGGTGGACTTCTGGGTAATCTATTTAAACGAACTTAAAAACATTATCAATAAAGTAAGCCACATCTCAATGTGGCTTTTTTGTTAAACCTATTTTAATCACAACTCTTTTTAAGGTGATTTTCGTAACTTTATGAAAAGATTGATTATGAAATATTTAGCGCTATTTCTGGTATTAACAGTTGTATTTGTAGGCTGTGGCACGACTTCTGATAAAATGGTTGCTTCCAATTCAACAGAAACCAATTACACGGCAGAAGATACGGTTAGAATTGCCAATGATGACATTGAATACGAGATTATTATTATTGAACCTGGATTTAATAATTGGTTGGTAGCCAGAGCAAGACCAGAAGGTTATTATACACAAGAGTTTTTAGAAAGCAGAAATATTATATATGTCAATGCATGGAATAATCGTGCTATGAATCCATCGCAATATTCACCAAATTTGTATACTATGCCTATAGACTATCGTCCAGATATAGATTATGGGTATGAGGTGAATTACAAGTTGTATTATTACTTCATTTACTTTCAGCGCACATACAACCAACGATTATCGGGTTTTGTTCCCCGAATATAGATTATTAAATGTATCTTTGCACAGCTAAAATCTCATAGATAATGTCTAACTTCAAACAACGTTGGGAAATCACAAAGAATTGGCAATTACTATGGCCAATAGCAGGCCTGATCGGACTTGGATATTCAGCTTTTAAATTGGCCAATCTTTTTCCTGTAGAGAATTTATATATTGTTCTATCCATAAGTTTGACCTTGTTTTATGTGCTTTTAAAACTGACACTCAAACTTTTCAAGTTTCTTGAAAAAAGATGGAAGGTAGATCACAGATGGCAGGTGATCAGGATCTTCATCATTTTTGCCATTACAGGTTCGATGTCGGTTATTGTTACTGAACCTATTTTCAAAGGCATTGGATTTGTAAAATCAAATTTTGTAGAATTACCATTAGGCACTACCCTTTTTTATATTCTTAAATTTTTGCTAATATTGCCGTTCTATAAGGTATTATTGGTTTTCTTTGGTTGGGTTTTTGGTGAGTATAAATTCTTCTTGAACTTTGCTCTTAAAATGGCCAGTAGATTTGGGTTTAAAAGGTTAGTGGAAAAGTTTGATTCTAAATAAAAAACATAGCGCTTTAGTATTTTTTTCATGCTATATTCTTAGTGTAGCGCTATTAGCGCCATATGCCGTTAAATTGGCCCATGTTTTTGAAAATCACAAACACGAGATCTGTATTGATTACCAAAAAACACATTTTCATGAGTTTGATGTAGATTGTGAATTTTATAAGTTTAAGATTAATAACCCTTTTACAATTACTTTCAACGATATTGAGTTTAATGAAATTAAAGAACTCAATGCGTTAAACTTCGAAATATATTCTTTTAAATATTATCATCAGCAATTATCTTTTTCTTTAAGAGCGCCACCTTCAATTACATAACTCTCCAAAACTGTAATTGTCACGAATACCTTCTCCCAATTAAATCAGGTATTGATTAATTTAAAGTCAGGCATATGTTTCGTAT
>CAYZKX010000039.1:0-13044 GCA_964479055.1 uncultured Flavobacteriaceae bacterium | reverse complement strand
TCGCAATAGCAACCGCTTGTTGATCGTGATTACAAATTATGATATACTTAAAGTCAATACGTGGGTTGCTCGATTCAAAGGCCGATAAAAAAGTAGGACTGAAATACACATTTGAGGTACAATCCAAATCAGACCAATAGGATTCTGGAATATCTGAAACCCTTTCAAAGGTTATGGCAGATAATAAACTCATAAACTAAAAAACCTTTCCAGGGTATAATCTACAATTTTTCAAGTTCTAATTGGGCAGCTTTAATAGTTTTTTGTGAGTTTCCTACATAGATTTTATCATTGATGATGATCACTGGTCTTTTTAAAAAGGTATAGTGGTTTAATATATATTGTTGGTAGGCCTTTTCACTTAGGGCAACATCTTTTAAACCCATTTCCTTATATAATTTAGCTCTTCGGCTAAAAAGCGATTCAAAATTTCCTGAAAGTTTTACCATGTCTTCAAGATCATTTACTGTGATCTCTTGTTCTTTGATGTCTTGAAATATGGTGTTTTCTGGAAAATTAAGTTGCTTTATAATGCGCATGCAAGTATTGCACGTTTTTAGATAGTAGACTTTGATCATTAACTATTGTATTTATGTACAAAGAAACTAATTTCGTAAGAAATACTTATTTTTAGCTGCTAAATAAATCTCACGATGGACTATTACACTACCATTGCAATTCTTACCGTAATTTCGGCTCTTTTTGGTTATATAAATGTCAGATTTCTCAAGCTACCTATTACTATTGGTCTAATGATCATCACTCTAGGATTTACCTTGATTTTGGTATTCATTGGGCAATTTGATGATACTTTACTTATGCGAGAAAAAGAGTTGATCATGAGGATTGATTTTGAAACGGTACTCCTGGACATCATGTTAAGTTTTCTGCTCTTTGCCGGAGCACTACACACTAATTTCAATCAGCTAAAAGTACAAAGGTGGCCGGTATTGATATTTGCAACATTTGGGGTTTTGGTGTCTACCTTTCTAGTAGGGGTAATAATGTTCTATTTACTGCAATTCATGGGAATGGAGATTAAGTTCATCTACTGCTTACTTTTTGGAGCATTAATTTCGCCTACAGATCCGATAGCTGTTTTGGGGATACTAAAGCAAGCCGGTGCGCCAAAAAAATTAGAAACAAAAATTGTTGGTGAATCCTTGTTTAACGATGGCGTAGGGGTAGTTGTTTTTCTTACCATATTCAGTATTGCGTCTTCGTCATCGGGGGGTGTTGAGGTCAATGCTATTTTTAAGCTATTTGGGCAAGAGGTTATTGGCGGTATTTTGTTAGGCGTTATACTAGGATGGATGGCTTATAAACTAATGAAATCTATAGACAGTTATGAAATTGAGGTGTTAATTACTTTGGCAGCGGTTATGGGTGGAACTGTAGTTGCGCACAAACTGCATTTATCAGCCCCATTGGCTATGGTAGCAGCAGGTTTAATTGTAGGAAATGATAAAGTTAGACAGGCAGCAATGTCAGAGACTGTGGAGGCCTATGTAGACAAATTTTGGGAACTTATAGATGTCCTGTTAAATACTATTTTATTTGTAATGATCGGTATGGAAATGTTAGTATTGACCTTTGAACTTAATTATATAATAGCAGGCTTAACAGCTATACCAATTGTATTACTTTGTAGATATATATCCCTATGGATTCCTGTACGGTTTTTTTCAAAGCCACTGGATTTTGTTCCTAAAACGACGTTGATTATGACTTGGGGCGGATTAAGAGGCGGTATTTCAATTGCACTAGCATTGAGTCTGACGCAAGAGATGCATAAAGAATTATTTCTTGTTATTACCTACGCAATTGTTGTATTCTCAATTATTGTGCAAGGTTTGACGGTTGAACCAATAGTCAAACGTCTTACTAAAACATTGGACTGATCCATAGGTATTCTAGAACCTCATCAAAAGGAATAGTGAATTGCGTAATGCCGGTGGCATAGCTCGCGACCTCATATTGATTGTATAACAATAACACTCCATCTGAATTTAATCCAATATTTGCCGGTAAATGAAAAGCCTCTCCAAAAAAGTAATCGGAAAGATCAGTATCAGGATTGGCGTTCACGGCTTTTTCAAAATGAGATTGTGCGATCGCTGTAAATGCAGCTTCATCCGAAATAAAATCAGTTAACTCCAATAGTACTCCAGATTGTGCATTGAAGTTGTACAGTGTAATATTAGTATTACCATGTGCGCCACCTGTATTAAGATAACCTGTTAATGCTATAGAAATAACTTCGGCAGACTCAAAAATTACTTCACCATCAAATGTGGCATCATATGAAATTGAAGACTCTTCAAAATCTCTTTTAAAGTCTAAATAGTTCTTTTCAAAATTTAAGATGGCTTGATCCAAACTTAAAATATCTGAGTCGTCTTCAGAAAAATTAAGCATATTGGCGATATGATTTTGCAACTTATTATTTATCGCTTGAGAAACCACTTCATCACCTTCGGCTTGAGGAATATTTATTTCCACAAGAACATTGTCTTCTTTAAGAAGGTTGTATTCGGTAAATGAGACTTTAGGGTTCTCATCGCATGAGTACAACACTATAATAGACATTACCGTAAGTAGCATTTTTTTCATGTGCTCATTATTTTATTTAAAGGTATCATATTACGTTTGAATAGAACGAATTAAAAACTAAATTTGTTACCTCTAAAAAAGTAGGAATGAAATTTAATACTAAAACCATACATGGTGGCCAGGAGCACGACAAAGCTTATGGCGCTGTAATGCCACCTATTTACCAAACGTCGACCTATGCCCAATCCACTCCGGGAGGGCACAAAGGTTTTGAATATTCTCGAACTCATAATCCAACTAGGGAGGCGTTGCAAAAGTCATTTGCAAGCATTGAAAATGGGAAGCATGGGTTGGCTTTTGCTTCTGGAATGGCAGCAATTGATGCGGTAATAAAATTATTGCAGCCGGGAGATGAGGTAATTTCAACCAATGACCTATACGGTGGGACATACCGACTATTCACAAAAGTGTATGAAAAGTTTGGTGTTAAATTTCACTTTATTGGAATGGAAAACGCAGCAAACATTGAAGCGTATGTTAATAATAATACCAAATTGATCTGGGTTGAAACACCTACAAACCCGATGCTTAATATTATTGATTTGGCAGAAACCTCTAAGGTTGCAAAAAAACACAATTTGCTATTGGCGGTAGACAATACGTTTGCTACGCCATATTTGCAACAACCATTGAATTTTGGTGCAGATATCGTGATGCATTCGGCTACGAAATATCTAGGAGGACATAGTGATGTTGTAATGGGTGCACTTGTTGTAAATGATGATGGTCTTGCTGAACAGTTGGCCTTTTTGCAAAATGCTAGTGGTGCTGTTTGCGGGCCAATGGATAGTTTTTTAATGTTAAGGGGAATTAAAACCTTACATGTTAGAATGCAGCGACATGCCGAAAATGGTAAAATTGTAGCTGAATATTTGAAAGATCATCCTAAAATTGAAAAGGTTTACTGGCCAGGATTTAGTGATCATCCTAATCATGAGATTGCCAAATCGCAAATGCATGATTTTGGAGGTATGTTATCATTCACGACTAAGGGTAATGATTATGAAGAAGCAGTCAAAATTGTTGAGAGACTAAAAATATTCACGTTGGCGGAGTCGCTGGGCGGAGTAGAATCACTTTCGGGACATCCTGCGAGTATGACACATGCAAGTATACCAAAGGAAGAACGTGAGAAAACAGGAGTTATAGATTCGTTGATAAGATTAAGTGTGGGGATTGAGGATGCCGATGATCTTATTGCCGATTTAAAACAGGCCTTAAATTAGTTGAGGTAATAGATGTAACCAAAATTAAGCCAAATAAGCCAATCGTTAAACTTATTGAAGCTTAATTGATGATTAAGGCCATCGATCCAGTCGCTACCATAGTATTGCCACCTTAGGTCCAGCATAAGATCTGACAATACTGTGAGTTTATAACGCACACCTACACTTGAAACAATAGACCAAGTGCTACCTGATTCCGGATTAATAGATCCTTCTTCCCAATACGAATAAAAATTATCGGGATTTAATATACTACCATCGCCATAGGTAGTACTCGCTTTAGGGGTGTAAGCCGTATAATGTATTCCAAGGCTGATAAACGGAGCAAATTTGTAACTAAATGCCTGAAAGGATCTAATACTTTTTGGAAAATACTCTAATTGCATTCCTATATCAAAATTATTAGCCTCACCTTTATGCCTTCTAAGTCTTTCCGCATTTTCACTGGTTTGACTAGGATCAACAAACTTTCCAAAATGATCTAGTTTGGTTTTGTTTAATGATATTTCACTTCTAAGCTTAAAATGGTCATTAAAATAGGTGTCGGTAGTATAACAGTTACAGTCTGCGCGGTAGGAGAAGTTAATGTAATGAATAATACCAATGCCATAACCAGAGTTACCAAGGTTAGTTTCTTCATTATTACGTTGTCCAAAATCAGCTCTAAACTCAACAGGACCAACAATAGCGCCAATTTCATGTGAAAAACCAAGCTGAGCTAATGCAGGAAGGGCATACAGCATGAGTAGAAGTGAGGTTAATTGTTTCATATTAAGCATGGTACAGCTATTGGGTTCTTTTGTAGCTAGCGAAGCAAATATAAAAAAAATCGACGAAACAACAAATAAATCCGATGAAATGCAATTTTAAGGATTTCACTAATAATAACGCTAAATCTAATTTTTTATTAAGTATTCAATGTTGCTAAAATGAAAAAAAAGCAACTTAATTTTTTAAGATACTGTATATTTGTCGTCATATATTTTATGAAAATTATTAATTTCTCAAAATCACTTCAATGAGTCAAAACATAGATGCATTTCTAGATTTGGTAAAAGTCAGAAATGGTAATGAACCTGAATTTCTACAAGCAGTAGAGGAGGTTGCAGAGACAGTTATTCCATTTATAGAGCAAAATGAGGTCTATAAAGGAAAAAATATTCTTTTGCGTATGGTCGAACCTGAACGCGTTATGAGTTTTAGGGTGTGTTGGGTTGATGATAACGGTGAAATCCAAGTCAATCGTGGTTATAGAATTCAAATGAACTCTGCTATTGGGCCTTACAAGGGTGGATTGCGTTTCCATCCAACAGTGAATTTGAGCATTTTAAAATTCTTAGCCTTCGAACAAGTTTTTAAAAATTCGTTAACCACACTGCCAATGGGAGGTGGTAAAGGCGGAAGTGATTTTAACCCAAAAGGAAAAAGTGATAATGAAATCATGAGATTTTGTCACGCCTTTATGACCGAACTATTTCGTCATATTGGAGCCAATACCGATGTTCCAGCAGGTGATATTGGCGTTGGAGGAAGAGAAATTGGGTATCTCTTTGGCATGTATAAAAAATTGAGAAATGAATTTACCGGCGTTCTTACCGGAAAAGGAATTAGCTGGGGAGGATCGTTAATACGTCCAGAAGCTACAGGTTACGGCAATGTGTATTTTGCTGAGAACATGCTAAGTAAGAAAGGTGAGAAGATCAATGGAAAAACAATAGTAATCTCAGGATCAGGTAATGTGGCACAGTTTGCGGCCGAAAAGTCCATCCAACTTGGTGGAAAGGTTGTTACCATGTCTGATTCTTCTGGGTATATTCATGATGAAGACGGCATTGATGCTGACAAACTGGAGTTCATTAAAAACCTTAAAAATGTAAAGCGAGGTAGAATTAGTGAATATATTGACACTTATCCTGACGCTACATTTGTAAAAGGTGAAACACCATGGAAAGTAAAATGTGACATAGCATTACCTTGTGCTACCCAAAATGAATTACATGAAGAAGATGCTAAATCTTTGGTGAATAATGGCTGTATGTGTGTTAGCGAAGGTGCTAATATGCCATCTACAAAAGAAGCTATTGAAGTCTTTCATAACGCAAAAATTTTATTTGCCCCTGGGAAGGCATCAAATGCTGGTGGAGTGGCAACATCTGGACTAGAAATGACTCAAAATTCATTGCGTTATAACTGGACTAGAGAAGAGGTTGACTCCAAACTAAAAGATATCATGGCTAACATTCACCAAGCATGTATTACTTATGGAACTGAAGAAGACGGTTACATCAATTATGTAAAAGGTGCTAATATTGCTGGATTTGTAAAGGTGGCCGATGCCATGCTTGCGCAAGGTGTAGTTTAATAAAATAGTCAATGCTATAAAGGAAAAGCTCTCAATTGATTGGGAGCTTTTTTTGAACAATCTATATGATTTTCTGCCTTTTATCGTTAGTAATAAATATCTTTGAATGATTATTAAATGATGAAGAAATACCTTTTCTTAATACTTCTAATTACCTCATCGTTAGTTAGCACTCAAAATTTTTCAACACTTTGGCAAGGTCATTATTCCTATCTTAATATAAAAGATGTTGTTCAAGGTAATGGGAAGATATATGCAGCGGCTGAGAATGCAGTTTTTATTTATGATACGGCTACATTAGATATTGAAACGGTGTCTACAATTAATGGGACGTCAGGAGAGTTTATTTCAACCTTGCACTATAGTGAAGTCTTTAATTTATTGGTTATTGGTTATGAGAATGGATTAATTGAAGTGTATGATGAGGCTTCTGAAAATGTGACCACGGTTGTTGATATTGTTGACAAACCCACAATTCCGCCTGACAATAAGCGCATAAATCACTTTAACGAGTACAACAACTTGCTGTATATTTCAACAGATTTTGGTATTTCTGTTTATGATCTGGCAGCTTTAGAATTTGGAGACACCTATTTTATTGGAAATGGAGGTACACAAATCATTGTGACGCAAACAACGGTGCTTGGTGATTTTATTTTTGCTTCATGCCTTGGGGGTAGTGGTGTAAGAAGAGCACTAGTTGAAAGCGATGATCTAATAAATTTTGACGAATGGTTACAAATTTCAGGAGGCAATTATGTTGGTATACAAGCAGTTGAAAATAGATTGTATGCGTCAAGACTTGACAGACGAATTTATGAAATTGTAGGCTTCAGCTTTGTTGAACTTTTTCAATATCCTACTCAAATTTTGGATGTAAAAAAATCTAATGATCAATTAATTATTTCACTAAGAGGTGAAGTATATATATACGACAGTAATTTCACGCTTCTAAATAGCATCCCGACCATTTCTGAGTTTAATACTGACTTTACAGCTGCTGTAACCACAATGGAGGGCATTTATATAGGCACAAAAGAGTTTGGTGTTTTAAGAACAACTGCCGAAATGTCAAGTGAGTTTGAAGAAATATATCCCGACGGGCCTTTAAGGAACGATCCTTTTTCAATTGAAGCTGGATTTGGTAATCTTTGGGTAACCTATGGTGATTATACGTTTACATACAATCCATCTCCAATTAGAAAATATGGGATAAGTCATTTAGTTGAAGGTGAATGGAACAATATCACTTACGATTCAATTTTTGGTGCGCTTAACGTTGATGCCGTTAACCTCAATAATATTTCAATAAATCCAAGAAATATGCAACAGGTGTTTATCAGTTCATTTCGGGATGGAATACTTGAATTGAATAATGACGAACCTACAATTCTTTATAATCAAAACAATAGTGGGTTAGAATCATTAGTCATACCCAATGTGCCCGATTTTGTAAATATTCGTGTGTCAGGATCTAATTTTGATCAAAATGGTCTTCTATGGAGTATGTCAGCACGTGTTGATCGGCCATTAAAATCTTATAATCCAGAAACCGGTCAATGGCAAGGATATGATTTTACTGAAATAATTCCAGAAGGTTTAACCGATGAATTAGGTTTTAGTGATATTGTTATTGGACCTGATGGTACCAAGTGGATTGGCGGTCTCAACTCAGGTGTTATTGGCTTTAATGAAACAGAAAATCAAATTAAAAACATATTTGATGAATCTCAAGCCAATCTTCCTTCAACAGCTGTACGATCTTTAGCTTTGGATAATAGAAGCCAGCTTTGGATTGGAACAACTAATGGGTTAAGGGTATTATTCAATACAGCCAATTTCTTCAATGATAATTCTGTTAGCACTAATGCCATTATTATTCTTGAAGACGGCATACCACGTGAATTACTTGAGCAGCAGTTTATTTCAGATATTAAAGTCGATGGATCAAATAATAAGTGGATTGCTACCATTGGCTCGGGGGTTTTTTACTTTTCTGCTGACGGACAAGAAACCATTTATCATTTCACAAAAGATAACTCTCCATTACCCTCAAATAACATTATAGATATAAGTATAGATAGTAATAGTGGTGTGGTATATATAGCCACCGACCGTGGTCTATTATCATTTCGATCAGGCGCTTCATCTCCTAATGATGACTTGGCCAATGCCTTTGTTTTTCCAAATCCGGTTAGACCTTCCTTTGATATAGTTGAGAAGAAGGTGAAAATTAAAGATATAAGTCAGAATTGTAATATCAAGATCACAGATATTGAAGGCAATCTTGTTGCTGAAGCAGAATCCAACAAAAATTTACGATTTAGAGGATACAATCTAGAGATTGATGGAGGAACGGCTTTCTGGAACGGAAAAAACTTATCCAATAATGTAGTGTCTTCAGGGGTGTATTTAATTATGATCTCCGATCTAGACTCGCTTGAGACTAAAGTCCTTAAATTAATGGTGGTGAGATAATGCAAGTTTCTACCAAAGCTATTGTCATTTCTAAAATTCGCTATGGGGAGCACGATTTAATAGTAAAGTGTTATACACAAGAATTCGGATTAAGATCGTACATGATAAAGGGAGCATTTCGATCAAAAAAATCGAAACTTAAACCTGCATATTTTCAATTACTTTCTATTCTTCAATTGGAGGCCGATCATAAGGACAACAGGCAATTGCAATATATTAAGGAAGTTAAAATAGCTCAGAATTTGCATGCTATACACAGTAATGTTGTGAAAGGAACTATAGTTATTTTTTTAGCCGAAATCCTTTCAAGTGTGCTGCAAGAAGAAGCACCAAATCAGGAACTCTTTAATTTTATCGACACGTCAATTTTAATTCTTGATCAAAGGGAACTGGATGCGAACTTTCATTTGATCTTTTTAGTTCAACTCACAAAATATTTGGGGTTTTATCCTGATGTTGATAATATCAATGCGCCATATTTTGATATGCTGGAAGGTAAATTTCAAGACCATAAACCGGAAATCTACTCAATTTCTAATGAAAATTTAACAGTGTTAAAATCGCTGTTAGGTATAAAATTTGATAGAGATAAAAAACTGCGATTAAGTGTTTTGCAGAAACAAGAGTTTTTAAATATGATTTTAGTGTATTTTAAATTACATTTGAGCGGTTTTAAAGAACCCAAATCACTTGCGGTTCTTAATCAAGTTTTCCGATAAATGAAGCAAGTATTTAGCTTACTTTTTTGCCTTGGGATTTTTATATCTCAGGCGCAACAAATAACCATTCTAAACCAGACCAGCAAAGAACCCATTGTAGGCGTTGCCGTATACAATAAACAAAAAACAAAAAGTGTAGTTTCTAATCTTGAAGGGCAAGTAACGCTTGATAAATTTGAGAATGATGAAATTTTGTTTTTTCAACATATTTCCTTTATCACCATTTCTTATGTTAAATTCAGAATCCCTTCTACAGTATACCTAAAGGCAAATGAGCAAAATCTGGATGAGATTGTAATTTCAGCATCAAAATTTGAACAAAGTAAAAAAGAGGTACCTCAAAAAATATTAAGTTACAAGGCCGATGACATTGTTTTCTCTATGCCACAAACCAGTGCAGACCTATTACAAAATACAGGTCAGGTTTTTGTACAGAAAAGCCAATTGGGAGGTGGTAGCCCTATGATTAGAGGATTTTCAACTAACCGTCTTTTACTTTCGGTTGATGATGTAAGAATGAACAACGCGATATTTAGAGGAGGTAATATTCAAAATGTTATTTCTATAGATCCTTTTTCGGTTGAGCGCACTGAAGTTATTTTAGGTTCAGGTTCAGTAATTTATGGCAGTGATGCCATAGGTGGAGTTATGAATTTCTATACACAAAAACCTGAATTATCTTCTACTGAAGATCTTAATTTAAAAGGTAATGTAATTGCCCGATATGCTTCAGCTAGTGAAGAAAAGACGGGTCACGTAGACCTAAATTTTGGGTTAAAAAAATGGGCTTTCGTTACCAATATCAGTTATACCGATTTTAGTGATTTAAAAATGGGGAAACATGGCCCTGACGATTATTTAAGACCGGAATATGTAGTTACTGAGAATGGCGAGGATATCATTGTTCAAAATGACGATCCTCGAGTACAGCGTTATACCGGCTATGATCAAATAAATGTGATGCAGAAGGTCCATTATAAAGCCAATGATAGAATGAGCTATGATTTGGGCTTACACTATTCATCAACTTCCGAATATCCGCGTTATGACAGGCTCATTCTTTATGAGAATGATCAATTAAGATCGGCAGAGTGGAACTACGGTCCGCAGGACTGGTTTCTAGGCAAATTTCAATTTACCAAATTGAGCAGTAGATCTAATTTATACGACAAGATCAAATTCAATACAGCCTATCAGAATTTTAAAGAAAGTCGAATAGACAGAAATTTAAACGCCGTAGAAAGACGAATTAGAGAAGAAAACGTAGATGCCATCTCAGCCAATCTGGATTTTGAAAAATCACTGAGCGATAGAACGAAATTATTTTATGGCGTGGAATATATTTTTAACAGGGTTGGATCAAAGGGAAAACAAGAGAATATTAATACTGGAACTACTGAAAAAATAGCCTCACGATACCCTGATGGTTCCACCTGGCAGTCCTCTGCAGCTTATCTTAGCTTAAAATATAAGCCAAGTAGACAATTTGCATTTCAATCTGGTATTAGATATAATTTTATAAGTATAAGAGCCGATCTCACAGAGAATAATGAATTCTTTAATTTTCCTTTTGATAATGCCGATTTGGATACAGGAGCATTAACGGGAACAGCAGGAATTAGTTGGCTTCCAAATGAAATAATGAATTGGAAATTGAACTTAACTACAGCATTTAGAGCACCAAATATTGATGATGTTGGTAAGATTTTTGATTCGGCTCCAGGAATGGTTGTGGTTCCTAATCCAGATCTTAAACCGGAGTACGCCTATGGTGCCGAGTTAGGATTAAGATTAAATTTTAATACAGTTAAACTTGATTTTGCCACTTACTATACATTCTTAGACGATGCCTTAGTAAGACGGAATTTTACAATAAATGGACAGAGTCATATCATTTATGATGGCGAATTGAGTCAGGTACAAGCCATTCAAAATGCAGCTGAAGCTAAAATTTATGGTTTTGAAGTAGGGGCTAATATAAAATTAACAAATAACCTTAAAATAACTTCGCAGTACAGTATAGTAGGAGGCAACACCGAAGAAGAAGATGGGACTGAAGTGCCAGTACGACATGTAGCGCCTTATTTTGGGAATACACATTTAATTTGGGAGAATAGAAAGCTAAAATTGGATGCTTTTGCTATTTATAACAACGAATTATCGTTCAATCAAATGGCACCGTCAGAAATAGATAAGGATTACCTCTATGCTCGTGATGAAAATGGAAATCCGTATTCTCCTTCATGGTATACTTTGAATGTGAGATCTCAGTACAGCTTTACTGAGTCATTGTCATTAACTGCAACAATTGAGAACATTACTAATCAAAGATATAGACCATATTCTTCAGGTCTTGCAGCTTCTGGAACCAATGTGATCATAGCGGTTAAATACAGCCTTTAACACTTCTTTATCTTTAAATGGTACATAAATCCCACACATACACTGTAAATGAAGCCTTACAAAAGCTTCAAAATTACTGTGCCTATCAAGAACGCTGTCATAGTGAAGTGCAACAGAAACTTAAAGACATGAACATGATTCCTGAAGCTATAGATCAAATAATTGTTTCACTTATAAATGACAACTACCTTAACGAAACCCGATTTGCACAAACCTTTGTACGTGGTAAGTTTAGGATCAAGAAATGGGGGAAACACCGATTGACCTTAGAATTAAAGAAAAAAGGCATAAGTAAATTTAATATTAATAAAGCAATTGGTGAAATTGAAGAGGATGAATACATCACTGTTTTTAATAACTTGGCCAAAAAAAGGAGTCTCCAAATTAAAGAGACGAATAAAACCAAAAAGAAGCGAAAATTAGCCGATTATCTTTTATATCGAGGATGGGAAAGTCACTTGGTATATGAAAAAGTAAATGAGCTAGTTTAAAACTTTATTGGTCTTTGTAATGGCCTTCTCATTTTTCCAGTCGATCCATTTTTGTCCTTTAATACGCCGCATGACATTGTCAAGAGTTCGCATAATAAAAACATTGTACAACGCCTTACTCAGGTTTTTTGGGTTTCGGGCAATGGCTCTTAAACTCATTGAAAACCCAGGGGTCAAATACCGCATATAGTGCCAATAGCCTTCAGGCATATACAATACCTCACCATGATTTAGATTGGCGACATAACCTTGAGCTTTTTGTAGTGCAGGCCATTTTTCAAAATCTGGATTGGCAAAATCAATATCTTCCCTTGTGATTAGTGAGTGTGGAATTTTATAGAGGTATTTGCTCTGTTTTTGATCAAATAGAATACACTGTTTTTTGCCTTCAAAATGAAAGTGAAATATATTGGCAAGATCAATATCGTAATGCATAAAGGTGTAGCTGTCTCGACCACCAAAAAATAACATAGGAAGCCCTTTCATTAGGCGTAAACCAAAATCGGGATAGCTAAAATCATTTTGTAACTGAGGTACTTCTTTTAAGATATTCCACAAGAAGATCCTGAATTTGGTGGGTTCTTTTTTAAGCAAATCCACATAGTCCCTCATTTTCATGGTAGCATGTGGCTCATTGAACCCATCCTTGTAATCTACCGGGCGATCATCATATAGCGGTACCGTTTTATCTCCGGCCACCTCCTTCATATATTCAAGACTCCATTTTGAATAGGCCGGCCAATCTTCAATAA